>NZ_CAXTNP010000081.1:0-4558 GCF_964245575.1 uncultured Nostoc sp.
ATTAATTACAATGAAAATAGCTGTATAATTTACTTGAGAAAACTAGCCATAGCTCATAATAACTTTTTAATTAAGATATTCATCTTTATAAAAACTTTAAGAAAACCCTATCATAATTGGAAGACAAATCTAGTTATATCTCATAAAATATGATTACTCAATTACTAAACAATGCCTATTTATTACTATCTTAGTAAAATTCGCCAAAAGACTCTTGATAATATAAAGAATTCAAAAACCAGATTTGACATAACAGCTAATTCTGTTTTGAAGTGCATACTACTACCAAATTCGTTAAAAGTTTAAAAAACATGGATAGCGAACAGCATCAGCGCTATCAGACTTCTATGGTATCAACTTATTACCCTGAAGCTAGTTTCCTTGATTCTCTTGTCATGCCAGACGGAACTGAGCAATCGCAAGGCTCGGATATCCTTACACGTTTGCACAGTGGGGAAGTTTTCATCGTCAATAGTCGTAGACGAAATGGATTAATCCTCTTTAAACGCTACCATGCAGAGTTTGCTGGGCCTGGGGCTGCCGTGGGTGGGGATTATGATTGTGATTGCCAAAGGGCACTGCCCATAGGTAATCTGTCTTTATTAACTCCCGAATTTAATGAAGAACGCCAGAAGGCTTACTTGATTAGGCGACAGTGGATTCGATTGATCAAACAAATTACAGAAAACCCAGTGCCTGGAGAGCGAGTTCAGAAAATTCTCGATCAATTTGAACAATACTTTCCACCAGAAATAGTGGCTCTCCTGCCGGATGTTGCTTTTGCTCTTTTAGTAGGTGTGCTGCCACAAACAGTGGGAATAGTACGCCGTTTGGGCAGTGAAGTGGACAGCCGATTTAATTACTGAGTGAATTGCTAAAATTCCAAATTTGCCAAAACAGCTTGTACTCGATTAACTGTGCGGGCGTTTTCCTCAATTGTCCCTACAGTAATTCGCAATCCTGGGCTAATGTGTCGTACAATGGTGCCAAGTGTTCTAAGCTTCTGGTGGAAAGTTTTTAATGCAGCATCTGGTGACTTAAAGCTATTTGGTTTAAGACGTAGGTAAATAAAGTTAGCAGCGCTTTTGGTAATTTGTAGTTCTGGTTGCTGGGATAATATTTCGATGAGTTTGGCTCGTTCACTCAGGGTTTGGGGAATTGACTCTAGCAAGAGTGTGCGGTTTTGTAAAGCAACTAATGCTGCTGCTATGGAAAAGCTAGGGAGATTGTAAGGTAAGCGAACTTTTTCTAAAATGGCGATCGCTTCGGGATGAGCGACACAATAACCAACACGGTGAGATGCCAATCTGAAGGCTTTAGAAAAAGTACGTAATATCACCCAATTGGGGCGCTGTGCTAATTCACCTACTAGGGTAGTTTGACTAAATTCAAAGTAAGCTTCATCAATTACTACCAAAATATGCTGACTCAAACTTCTTAACCATGCCAACTCTGCCGCAGTTAAACTATTGGCAGTCGGTGAATTAGGATGCACTACGAAAACTACGCGAATCGGGAGATCTTGAGTATTTTCGATCGCAGCCTGTGCAGCTTTTAAGTCAATTTCAAAATTTGTTTCATTTCTACCCACTGCCACTACAGGAATACCCAAAGTTTGTGCCAAAATTCCGTACATAGAGAAAGTGGGATTGGCAACTAGAATTGAACCTTCTCCTCCTAGACAGGTGGCAATTAATAAAGAACGGATTAGTTCATCTGAACCATTTCCAACAGAAATATTGGCAGCAGTATTGGATAGTGAGATGGCGGCTGATTCATTGACGTATTGGGCGATTGCATGTTTAAGTGTCTCATGTCTGCCATCGGGATAACGATTTGTTTCAATTACTTGCTGATACGTCCAGGCTAGCTTCTGTTTTAACTCAGGTGGTAAATCATAAGGGCTTTCATTTGTATCTAGCCGATCAAATTGCACAGGGACAGATCCGGCTGTATCGCTGCTGGGGTGAGGTTTGTACGCGGTAAATTTGGCTAAATCTGACCGGATAAAGGGAAGCATAATTTTAGTCATTGGTCATTGGTCATTAGTCATTAGTCATTAGTCATTAGTAACTAACAAAGGACAAATTACTAAGGACATTATTTATGTGAGAGTCTAATATTTTACAGCTTCAAGGTAATTGGCAAAAGAGGCGAATTGCCTGCCAAATTTCTTCCATAACATTACCCAAGGCGTGATCGCTGTCGAGTTCGACTAACTCCACCCAAGGACGTGATCGCCCAAAGTTACGACTAGCTTCGATGGGAATGACTTCATCCTTTTTTCCATGCAAAATCAGGGTGGGGATAGGACGTTGCAAAAACTCCTCTTGATATTGAGCAGCATCTATAACGAAATCGTAACTTAAGGGAAGCTTTCGCTCCTCCCCATAGTGGTAGACCATGATATATTTTTCTTGCTGCCACCGTTGTACTTCTTCATCGCCTAACTTGGGTAACCAATGAGATAAAAACTCAAAAGCTGGTGCTAGCAGCACAAGACGTTGTACTTGTAAATATTGCTGTCCTAAGTGGGCAGTAGTCAAGCCGCCTAAACTTGAGCCAATGAGCGTTACTGGCGTAGAATTATTACTGAATTCTGCGGCAACTTGAGTAATCTGACGAGTGATTGTCAACTGCGAAAAATCGCCAGCATTTAGATCGGGGATTTTTACCTTTGTGTGAATTTGGGCAAAGCGATCGCCTATATCCCGCGCTTTGGTAGAATTAGGGCTGGAAGCGAAACCGTGCAAGTAAATATACTGGGTGGGCATTAAAATTTTCCCGTTAGGTCGTCTTTAGTCATTTGTCAATTGTGATTTCAAAGGACAAATGACAAATGACAAATGACCTAGTTATCGCATTGTGACAAATTCTTCCGCTACTGAGGGATGGATACCAACGGTGGCGTCAAAGTCTTTTTTAGTTGCGCCCATCTTCAGTGCGATCGCCACACCTTGAATTATCTCACCAGCATTTTCACCCACCATGTGAGCGCCTAGCACTTTGTCAGTGTTGCTATCAACTACCAACTTCATCATTGTTTTCTCTTGCTTACCAGTCAAACTATGGTACATGGGGCGAAAGCGAGTGTGAAAAATTTTTACGGCATCACCGAGTTTTTGCCGTGCTTCGGCTTCTGTCCAGCCGACTGTAGCGGCTTCTGGGGTAGAAAATATGGCTGTGGGAACAGTTTCGTGACTGAATTCGCGGCGGTTATTGCCGAATTCACTATCTGCAAAGGCTCGTCCCTCGCCAATGGCGACAGGAGTTAAATTGATTCGGTCTGTGACATCGCCAACGGCAAAGATATTCGGTTGATTAGTTTGACTATATTCATTGACTGCGATCGCATTTGTGGTACTGTATCCTGGCCCTTCGATAGAACTAGCGACAACATCAATCCCAGCGTTTTCTAAACCTAGTCCATCTATATTGGGAGTTCGACCAGTCGCCACTAAAAACACGTCGGCAATTACTGGTTCTTGGTCTTCCCCTGACAAAGTAAGTTTAAAACCTTCCGGCACGCGTTCAACTGTTTTTACCACATTATTCTTAATCAGCCGAATTCCGTGGTTTGTCATCCCCTCTTCAATTTCTGTACGGATGTCTTCATCAAATCCCTTCAAAATCTTTTCACCTCTGGTAATTTGTGTCACATCAGAACCCAAACCACGCATGATACAGGCAAATTCTGTGCCAATATAACCAGCGCCAAGAATGACGATATGTTTTGGTTGTTCTTTTAGATGAAAAATTTCGTTGGAGGTAATGCCATATTCCATCCCTGGTAAATCTGGCTTGACGGGACGCCCACCAACAGCAATTAAAATTTTATCTGCTGTAACTTTGCGTCCATCCACTTCTACTGTATGGGGGTCTAGCAATGTGGCGCGACCAGAAATTAGTTCCACTCCCGCTTTTTCTAAAAAGCTGATATGTAGTTGCGACAGTCGCCGAACTTCCTTATCTATAGATGTAATGAAATATTCCCAGTCTAACTCGGCATTACCTACTTTCCAGCCATAGCCTGAAGCTTCACTGAACAGTCCCAGAAAGTGAGAGCCATAGACCATAAGTTTTTTGGGAATGCAACCACGAATCACACAAGTGCCACCAACTAAATCATATTCAGCGATCGCCACTTTTGCCCCATAGCTAGCCGCCCGTTTTGAAGCCGCCAAACCTCCAGAACCCGCACCAATTACAAACAGGTCGTAATCAAAAGTCATAAATTTATGTTCTCTTTAGCAACAAGTTAATTCCTGGGAACTTACACAGAAAACGTCATTGAACTATATAAGGATATCCGGTAAACCCTGTGTAAGTCCTGTCCTTGATTTAATTTAGCGTTAGCAGATGTTCCCCGATCGTAGGGAATATCACTTTTTGCTTAGGTTGCTGTAGAGGCAGTAGTTAGCAGTTGTTATAGTTCTGCCCCTGGCATCGGGTATAAATTGACGTTTATGTGGTTGGTATTTGCGGTGTTGGTTGTACAGGAGTTATTGGCGTTGTAGGTTCTACAGGAGTTATTGGCGTTGTAGGTTCTACAGGAGTT
>NZ_CAXTNP010000081.1:4658-27715 GCF_964245575.1 uncultured Nostoc sp.
GAGTTGTGGGTGTTGGGACTACAGGAGTTGTGGGTGTTGGGACTACAGGAGTTGTTAGTGTTGGGACTACAGGAGTTGTGGGTGTTGGGACTACAGGAGTTGTGGGTGTTGGGACTACAGGAGTTGTGTGTATTGGGACTAGGTTATTATTTTGAGTATTTACATTATTCTTGTTAATATTTATTCCAGAACGCTGCCCAGTATTTAACAGGTCTTGTCTTATCTGCTCAAAGGAATTTAATGGGGAATCATCTGTGATCGGGTCTAATGGTGAATTTCCTGTAATAATGTTATTTGTCGAGGAAGTTGAAGGACTAGTAGTTAGCTCTGCAAAAGATGGGTTTTCAACTACTCCCTGACCTGTTATTGGCGACTGTGCATTCAAAGCCGCAGCAGTTTCAGCTTGAACGCTAGCGATCGCTGGATCGGCCGTAGGCGTAATATTTTGCTTAGTCAAATCAAGTCCCCGAACCATATCACTCGTTTCATAAAAATTTCTTAGATCAAAATCGTATAAGCCCTTAAATTCGCCTTTAACTATAACCATCATCTGCCCTGCTTGCAGCATCTGAGTTTGAGAAGCTTCTTTATTAGAAACTTCAATGCCGCTATTTGTCAGCGCACCCACAATCGTGGTATCTGTTTGTTTGTTGTAACGTACAAATAATGCTGAACCACGAATTGCTGCTGCTGCACTTGGCGTTTGTATACGTGTTTGCCCCCTTCCAGGTGGGATAAGCAGCAATGCGGTTCCGTTTGACAGTCTAAAGCTGCGAGTCTTTGGTAAAAATTGAAATATAGCCTGTTCTCCAACTCGTGCCAAAGAGCCGTCATTGAAACGCAAATCTGCTAGGGAAGCTCGACCAGTTGACAACCCGTCCCCAGGAGTCATTGCATCTAATTTGCGTGCAGGACGTTTCTTCAGTTTATCTTTAGGTATCAGTTGTACCATGTTGCGGAGATCCTGAATCTCTGCTCGCGTTAGAGGAGTTATGGCACTTACCTTATTTGGCAAAGGCAGTACTATAACTCCCCATAATCCAATCACTAACAATGGAAACGATTTATAAAACATAGTTTCAGAACTTGTGATTTTAAACTAATACCAAAAAATTTAAAGGTTTAAGCTGCTGATAATTTTTATAGCGAGTTAGTTTAGTAAATTTCTCTGTACTTTAGCCTACATTTAATAGATAAAATAGACAACAAATAAATTATGTATTGAGTTGATTAAGTTTTTTATGAAAGTGGCATTATATAGAATAAAGCCTGCGGCAGATTTCAAGGTTAGTACTTGCTTGATATTAACAATTAAATAAGTAGTATTTTACAGATAATCCATTCTAATCAGATCAGTTATAGGGACAAAAAGTTGTTATGAAACGGTTGTGAAATGACTCCCTGCCTGTATTTCACTAAATTTGAGCAGAAAATGTAACTGTATCGGATCATCTCAGTTTTGCAAAAAAATCTGGGGGAAAATCCGAAAAGCAGCAATTTCAGTTTGTAGTTTCAGTATATAGCTACAAAGCTAAGATAGATGCACTCAATTGTATATTCTGAGTCGGAACTTCCGATACAGCTTGTGGGTCTACTATTTGCCAAACGCGATCAACGCAATCTAACAGATGCGACTCAAAAACTGGAAGAATTTGTTTTTTTGTATTTTGTTAGCTTCCAGTGGTGGAAGCTGGTGTTGCATTAGAGTAGATGCGGCAGAATCTGCAAATACAGATATTTGGCATTCTAAAAATTTAGCAAGCACACAGGAAAATTATCAGCTATGTCAGAACTTGGAGCAAAAGGTAATTAACTCTTTGTGCAAGCAGTCCAGTGAGTCGCATCCTTTAAACTCGCAGATGCCCTTAAAGCTGACGCAGCAAACACCCGAAACTACTCAAGCCCCAGACACAACCAAAGAACCTGAGGATATTCAAAAGCAAAATGATCCGCCACAGCTAGAATTGCAGCCAAGTAATTTGCCTACATCTCCTCCAGACTCAACAGAGCAACTGTTGAATCCACCTGAGATAAATCAGTCCCAAAGGCTAGAGAGGCTAATGCAGCTGCTACGATCGCCAAAACAGCCACCTGAATCTGATAGCGATCGCGAATTGGGGTTGCGGGTGCGGTTACGACCCCTAGAACAGCCTACTTTTCCATCAACAGAAGAACCCGTACCTAAGTTTAAACCTATAGGCTATCTACAAGGGCGTGTAGGCTACTTCCAGACGAGTAATATTTTTTCCTCACAGGATATTCCTGTAGAAGATGGTTTAATTTTTTCTGGACTGACGTTAGCCTCTGCATATTTCCCTTTGGGAGCTAAGACTTTTTTAAACGGCTCAATTGATGGTAATCTCATTCGTTATATCAATCAGTCACAATATGCTTACAACCAGGTGAGATTTAATCTCAGTATTTACCAGCAGCTATCGCAGCGAATGTATGGAGAAGTTAGTTGGAGCAATCAACAGTTATTTTATGCCAACAACAGTGATCGCCTGGATAGCTTCAAAGCAGGTGATCGCTTTTTAAATGAAAATTTCTTGCAAGTGTCTTTAGGACGGCGAGATCCCCTAACTTCAAAATTAATCCTAGATAGCTTTTACGAATTGAGTGTAAATTTTGCTGATCCCCAAAGTCGCGATCGGATAATCAATTCCTTTTGGGTGTCTCTGAACTACTACTTGCAAAAGCCTCTCCAGGTTGGTATTGACTATCAGGTGAACTTTTCGGACTTTACACAGCGCGATCGAGAAGACCAATTTCATCGGCTATTCGGGCACTTAAATTACCGAATATCTGATACCAGCAATATGAATATGCAGGCTGGAGTGAGTTTAGGTAGTTCAACCGCCGAAAATATTGATTTTGATGGCTGGTTCTTCAGTATTAATTACAGTTTGCAATTAGGTCAGTTTTGAAATTTGTCCTTTGTCAGTTGTCCAAAGTCCAATTGCTAATGACCAATGACAAATGACCAATGACTAATAACTAATCCAATCACTCCAGCTACCAGCATAAAGTTTACCCTTGCTAATGCCAGCTAATTCTAAAGAAAGTAAATTTACGCAAGCAGTAACGCCAGAACCGCAATAAACCAAGATTTCTTCGGCTGTTTCTAGCTTTTCCCAGCGACGGCGTTGTTCTGGTTGAGGCAGTAGGTAGCCGGAAGAGTCTGTAACTTCTTGCCAAGGATAGTTGACTGCACCGGGAATATGTCCGGCAATTTTATCAATTGGCTCTCGTTCACCTCGGTAGCGATCGCTTTCTCTTGAATCTACCAATACTACCTCATGGCTATCTTTTCGGCCTTTTACCTCTGTAATATCTACCACCTTTTCTGTTTGTACTTGAGCTACAAACGTACCTATCCGGGGTTGAGGAACGACATCTGTAACAGGATACCCAGCTTTTTGCCATCCAGCAAAGCCTCCATCCAGTACTGCGACTTGTTCATGCCCTAGATAGCGCAAAAGCCACCATAAACGAGCTGCAAAGGCAAAGCGCGAATCATCATAAGCTACAACTAAACTTTTTTGGTAATTTACCCCAATCGCTGCAAATTTGTTAGCTATATCATTGGGGTTAGGTAAAGGATGTCTCCCACCATGTTTATCCACTGGACTGGAAAGATCCTGATTCAAATCTAGGTAATATGATCCCTCTATATGACTTGTTTGATACTGTTGTTGCCCTACTTGTGGATCGGCTAGAGAAAAGCGACAATCCACAATAACGACTTGCGGATCTTCTAGATGTTCAAACAGCCAAGCTGATGAAATAACAAATTGGGGGTTGGGCATAGGGCATGGGGTACTTGTACTGAGCGACTTGCCTTGAGTGACTTGTACTGAGCGTAGTTGAAGTAAGTCGAAAGGAGTCGAAGTATTGGGCATTGGGCAAAACAGTTCTGAGTTCCTCTTTTGGGAGTTCTGAGTAAATAAGTGAGATTCTCCCCACTTAGCATGGGCTAAACCATAGCTATCCGCTAACAGCACTCATTACTCAGGACTTTTGAGGGGCATTGGTCATCATTTAGTTTTTTTATAAAATGTCAGACTTAGAAAATTTTACACCTAAGTTAACAGCAGATGGTTCCTTCACCTTTGTCTCTCAAGAGTTTGGTGAATCCTTTCACAGCCATTATGGTGCGAAGCAGGAAAGTTTTTTCAAGTTTGTGGAACCTACTCAACTGACTACAGCCGCCCAAAAACCAGTCTTGCGACTATTGGATATTTGTTATGGTCTAGGATATAATACAGCTGCTGCTTTGCAGACAATTTGGGCAGTGAATCCCAGTTGTTGTGTTGAAGTAATCGGTTTAGAAGTGAATCCAGCTGTGCCACAAGCTGCGATCGCTTATCACTTGTTCGACAATTGGAACTGTAACTATATTGAAATTTTGTCCCAGCTAGCTTTTGAGCATCAAGTGCAAACACCTTGTCTAAAAGCAAAGCTATTAATTGGCGATGCCAGAACTACGATAACCCTACTACGTCAGTCTGGTTTCTGGGCAGATGCAATTTTCCTCGATCCCTTTTCACCACCTCAATGTCCTCAATTATGGACTGTTGAATTTATTAAACAACTGTCATTGTGTTTACATCAAGATGGTTTATTAGCCACCTATTCTTGTGCTGCTGCTGTACGTACAGCACTTTTGTCTGCTGGTTTGGTGATCGGTTCTACCCCACCTGTGGGAAGGCGATCGCCTGGTACTGTGGCAGCCCATTCTGGGAGTGCTGAGTTGAAAGTGCTGTTAGCACTCCCTATCCTCTCACAAGCTGAAAAAGAACACTTGCTAACTTGTGCTGCTATTCCTTATCGCGATCCTGGATTAAGCGATTCAACCGAAGTCATAGTGATGCGGCGACAACAAGAGCAACAAGCCTCTTCACTCGAACCTACCTCCCATTGGCGAAAAAGGTGGCTATTGGGAACACAAGGCAGAGATTTTATGGGAACTAGTTTGTAGTTCGGTTACGATATCTATGACGGGCGTAGCTGCGGCAGTCAAAAGCCTCATCTTCAGTCCTTAATTCCAGAAAAGTTCGACATTTTTTTGGCAAAAATTCTGATTTATTTTCCAAAGACTCAGGTAACAAGTTTTTATAAGCAAAATAGCTGAATTTTGTGGTAGTATTCAATAATACATATTTTTTTTTTACAGTAATAAAATATTTCTATAACTGAGTAAGTAAAAAGCTATACACCTAATGATTACCATAAAGACTTCATATTGAAAACCGGGTATCTTGATAAAAAACAAGCAATTACAATACTTTTTAGCGCAGCTAAATGAAAAAATATCCGTAAAAAACCTGATTTAAAATTTGTGCCAATTGCTCATACTGGAATAAAAAGCAAAACAAAAATTTGACAACAAGATTCCCCTTGTTTGTAGCATAAAAGATACATGCTGCGACAAACTTAGATACGTAGCTTGACATAATGCATAATCCCTATTAGAACTCTGGCTCAGATACAGTTGAATATTAAATTTGTTTTTGAAATCTGACACTGTTAACTTGTGCAAAAAACTGGAGTGGCTTTGTGATTCAATGGAAATCCAACCATACAGGCTTTACAGAACAAATTGTTAGTGACCCAAACCCCATTAGCAGAGTGAAGAGTATCGGTTCAAATCATGCCGTAGGTTCGCAAAATAATCTGGAGGCTTATTCTTTAGGCTTATCTCAAGAAGACCTTATGCTTAAAGAGAACCAAGCAGTGTCTTCTTGGATAAAACCTGATGTTAATTGTGCTGATAATTCATTGGTCTCTAGAATACTACAAACCAAAGGTTCTAAAGTGAATGAGTTTGATTTAGATCCGCCGAAGGTTTTAGTAGTTGACGATCATGCGGCCAGTCGCATGACCGCTGTTGCCCTCTTGGGGATGGAAGGATACAAAGTGATTGAGGCAGATACTGGTTCCACTGTTGTAGGATTGGTAACTCAAAAACAACCAGATTTGATTTTGCTGGATGTGATGATGCCAGGAATGGATGGATTTCAAGTGTGCCAATTACTCAAGCAGGATGAGCAGACTAGGCTAATCCCAGTGATTTTTATTACGGCCTTAAATGACAGGCGATCGCGAATTCGGGGAATTGAAGTTGGGGCAGATGATTTTCTTACCAAACCCTTTGATCGTGTAGAGCTGGTGGCGCGTGTAAAGTCCTTAGTGCGGCAGAAGCGTCTGAATGAAGATTTAGACCATGCCGAACAAGTACTGTTTTCGATTGCTATGTCGATTGAAAGTCGCGATCCTAACACAGGCGACCATTGTGAACGCTTAGTAAAACTGGGACAAGCTTTTGGTGAATACCTCAATTTTTCACGCTACCAAATTCGAGATTTGATGTGGGGTGGTTATCTCCACGATATTGGTAAGGTGGGTATTCCCGATGCAGTGCTGCTGAAAAAAGGCAAACTCACCCCCGAAGATTGGCAGATCATGCGGCAGCATGTTTTGATTGGAGAAAAAATCTGCCAGCCACTACGCAGTATGCGCGGTGTAATTCCCATTATTCGTCATCACCACGAACGCTGGGATGGCTCAGGCTACCCTGATGGACTAAAAGAGGATGATATTCCCTACCTGGCGCAAGTATTTCAGTTAATTGATATTTATGATGCTCTGAGCAGCGAACGACCTTACAAAAGAGCTTTTACTTCAGCAGAAGCACTTTTAGTGATGCAAGAAGAAACCGATTCCGGTTGGCGTAATCCCAAACTAATGCAGCAATTTACCGAGTTTATTTACTCCTGTCATGAAAACGAGTAGGGAGTAAAAAATTTTGTAGCTGCCGCGAGCGGCGAAAATTGGTATAATCCTGACTCATTGTATATTTCAGTCTTCTATGATTAGCTGGTATGATTTGAGCCGACATTTTAAAGTACCAACAGCATTAATCATAATTTCACTGATAGCTGATAGCTAATTATGGTAGTTGTAGCAATTCTAGCGGCGGGACGCGGCACACGGATGAAATCACGCTTACCCAAGGTTTTACATTCTTTGGGTGGGCGATCGCTAGTTGAGAGAGTTCTCGAAAGTGTAGAACCACTTTCGCCCTCACGGCGAATCGTGATTGTAGGATATCAATCGCAGGAAGTGCAAGCCGCCATGCATTCAATTCCCAGTTTGGAGTTTGTTGAACAGACTGTGCAACTAGGGACAGGTCATGCCATTCAGCAATTACTTCCTCACTTGGAAGACTACACTGGGGATTTGCTGGTACTTAACGGCGATTTACCGTTGATACGTAGCGAAACCCTCAAGCAGATGTTAGAAACTCACGCCCGAAATCAAAACGCCGCCACTATTCTCACCTCGAACCTACCCGACCCCACAGGCTACGGGCGAGTTTTTTGTAACGATGAAAATATTGTGCAGCAAATGGTCGAACACAAAGATTGTACTGCTGCTCAAAGACAAAATCACCGGATTAACGCTGGAGTTTACTGCTTCCGTTGGCAAGATTTGGCAAAGGTGCTTCCCCACCTACAAGCAAACAATGCTCAAAAAGAATACTATCTCACTGATGCCGTGACTCAAATGGGAAAAGTTATGGCAGTGGATGTGGAAGATTACCAAGAAATTCTCGGCATTAACGATCACTTGCAACTAGCAACAGCCTACGAGATTTTGCAAAGGCGAGTCAAGGAAAAATGGATGCTGGCGGGTGTTACCCTCATCGATTCCACAAGTATAACCATTGATGAAACTGTAGAATTACAGCCGGATGTAATTATTGAACCCCAAACTCATCTGCGGGGAAATACAGTGATTAAAACAGGAAGTCACATTGGGCCGGGAAGTTTAATTGAAAATAGCCACTTGGCTGAAAATGTCACGGTGCAGTATTCGGTGGTGACAGATAGCACTGTGCAGGCAGGAAGCCGAATCGGCCCTTATGCTCATTTGCGCGGTCAGGTAGAAGTGGGTGCTGGTTGCCGTGTGGGTAATTTTGTGGAATTGAAAAATACTCAATTAGGCAATCGCACAAATGCGGCACATTTGTCCTATATAGGTGATACCGTTGTCGGCAATCAGGTGAATATTGGTGCCGGTACAATTACTGCCAACTATGATGGCGTAAAGAAACACCGTACAAAAATAGGCGATCGGACAAAAACTGGTGCCAATAGCGTTTTAGTGGCTCCACTCACCTTGGGAGATGATGTTTACATTGCTGCTGGTTCTACAGTCACAGAAGATGTGCCTGATGATTCTTTGGTAATTGCCCGTAGTCGTCAGGTAGTGAAAGCAAGTTGGCAAAGGAAAAGTTAGGAATGTAATTCTAATCTTCTTTCAGTTTCTGCTTCAGGAGAATACCACCTTCTTTGACAGGCAACCGAAGGTTGCCTCTAACCTTCTTCATATAATGATTATTTCCGATTTAATTTTTGAAAAAATCTAAATATATGTAGTATATCTAAAGGAGCCAGCCGCGTGGGCGAGTTTCCCGACTTGAGCAGACTGGTGTTATGTTATCGCCGAAAGTACGGCATCAAAACCTTCGGATGGTACGTTAGCCAGAGGCATAACGTACCCTACGTGTATTTCAAGAATAAAATATTCAACAATAACCAATCAATTCACTATCATTCCATTCCAAGGTGTCACCAATTTTTTCGCCGTCGTGGTAAGCGGCGAGTAAGATTTCGCTGGTTTTACCCCAAGCGATCGCTCCACTGACATCTAAAGCGATCGCTCCTAAATCCCGTTTGTTCTGGTGCGCTTCCCCAAAGGATCGCTGCATCGCCTCCTTCAGGGACATCCCATCAGTGACACGTACTACAATTCGGGGAGCTAAACACTCATCGATGATATCTTCGCCAATGCCAGTACAGCTAACACCAGCATTACTAGTAGCATAATTCCCTGCTGGCATCGCAGAATCACTTACCCTGCCAATCCGCTCAAAGCCCTTACCACCAGTAGAAGTGCCAGCAGCTAGCCTACCAGATGCATCTAAAGCTACCACACCGATAGTGCCGCGTCCGGCATTGCTGGTTTCTACCAGTTCGGGTTCTGCTACCACGCCAGCCATTGCGCTTTTAAAATTATCCTGGCGTTCTTGTATCCACTCTTGTAATCGCAAATCAGTTAAAGCGTTATAGCTGGGAAGTTGCATTTCCCGTGCCAACTCAGCCGATCCGAAATCTGATAGTACTCGGTCTGGCGAGTTTTGTAAAAATTGTGCCAACTCAATGGGATTTTTCACCCGCGAAATATTGATTACACCACTAAACCGCGCTGATGCGCCATCCATCAGGGAAGCACTCATGCGGATTTGCCCATCAGATTGTAGTACTGAACCAGTACCAGCATTAAAGCGGGGGTTATCTTCGAGCATTTGGCAACCATGCACCACTGCCTCAGAGGCAGCTGCTCCGCATAATAGTAGAGAATAGACTTCTTCTATTACTGTATGGAGCGATCGGCGCACCGCTTCCAATCCGCCTTTACCGTGGAGAGAACTACCAGCCCCCCCATGAATAATTAATTTAGGTTGCACCTGTGACTCCATTAATCTCTTGCGCTATTTGCGTCTGTGTTGCGGTTAGTTTCATTAGGGACTGGGGATTAGAGATTGGGGATTGGGTATTGGGAAGAATTCATTCCCCATTCCCCAGTTCCCAGTAAAGAGTCCCCAGTTCCTTTAAGTTTTCACTTCAGAACGGCGACGACGACAACGTTCTGAGCAGTATTTCACATCGTCCCAACAATCTTGCCACTTTTTACGCCATGTGAAAGGACGTTGACATACCGGACAGATTTTTGTAGGTAGGTCAGATTTAGAACGAACACGTCCCATATAAATGCTGTGTATATGAGAATTTGATTTCTCAGAGAGATGGAAAATAATTATAACCAGTTTGCTACGAATGGAGGAAACTTTCGGCGAACAATTGTAATGTCAATCTATCCTTAGACTTATTTTTTAACTATGTGTCTAGGAATAAGCTAATCGTCATTCATTTTTCCAGAATGATTCGCTTCTAGTAAGAGCTACCCTACGGGAACGCTTCGCGAACAGCCCTAGTTTTATGCAACTTAAATGCTCATTAGCTTATAGAACTATGAGCAGATGGCTCAACTCTCGAGTAAGTCTGTAAATTTTTCCAGAGAGGGGTTTTCGTAGCATTGTCAAAGAAAAAGAGAAATACTGACAAAATTATATGTAGTGTATATGTATTAAATAAGTCTTACAACTCTAAACTAGAAAAGTGATCAAGAAGTGAGCAAGTTTTGCTCTGGAAAGTGAGTAGTAGGAGCTAATAAGCTGTGAGGCACTTCGGTAATAACCGTACTCTTTACGCATACAATACTAAAGACAAAACACCTCAACAAGGGCAACTATGAGAATAAATGCTCGGAGTTTCACCTATTTTATACCAACTGAATGCTGGGTACTTATAGATAAACTAGTGCAAAATATGGCATTTTTTCCGATCAAGCGATCGCTGACTGGAGCTACTCGTTTTTTTCGTACTATAGTGGCATTTGTCGCTATTTTGCTCGTAGTCCTAATCTATGCAACCCCTAAAGCTTTGGCTTCAGACCACCAGGACACAATTTTTCTTGCCAGTAGGCTTACTGCTGCGGATCTCACAGATTTGTTTGTGTTTGAGAGTCCGACAAACCCCAAAAATGTTGTCTTAGTAATGGATTTCGACCCTTTGATCGTTTCTGGTGAAAACAGACCATTCGAGCCAAATGTTCTTTATCAGTTCAAGATTGATAACACTGGCGACAGTATTGAAGATGTTGTACTTCAATTCAATATAAATGGTAAAGGCTCATCCCAAACTGTCACAGTGCGGGGCCCAAGTAGTCCAATCAAAGTAGGAACAACGTCAGCTTTGCTTCCAGTAAGTTGGACAGGGCAACTTAACCAAACATTCTCCGCATCTAACGGCATCAAGTTCTTTGTTGGGACACGCAAAGACCCATTCTTTTTCGATCTGGAACAGTTCTTCAAAATCATCCCGGATCGTGATTATAATATTCAGCCTAATCTTAATCCTCCCTTCACAGTTCTTACCTTCAGACCACCTGGACAAGCAAAAGACACTCTAGCCCCATTCAATGTTCACTCAATTATTGTCGAGCTACCCAGGAAACTGCTTGGTAAAGGCAAGATTGGTGCTTGGATAACAACTAGTGTTAGAACTCCTAGACTCAGAAACGGGAATTTAGCTCAGATTGAGCGGTTAGCAGTTCCAGCCCTAAATGAACTTTTTATGGACTACAAGGATCATAATAATAGTAATCTTCACACACCAACACAAGACGCTAGCAATCAATCCCAATTCATTCAAACCTTTGTCAAAGCGATCGGAAGACCGAAAGGCATAGCCGATGCAGTGATCTCAGTGGCGATTCCTGATGTTATCCAAGTTGACCTTTCTAAAGCTAGCGGTAGTTATTTTGGTACTCAGTTAGGCAACAACTTTGGTGGTAGAAGACTAAAAGATGACGTAATCGATGTAACAGCATCTGTTGTCTTTGGTAATGCAGTTACAGGGATTACTACAGGACAAATTCCGGCGCTGACTAGCGATAATGTTGGGCCTAATAATGCTAACTTTCTTCCTACCTTCCCTTATTTAGGTAATCCTTTGTAAGGTTTATGCATCTACGAATACTATGGGTGTTAGTGCTGACTAGCCTACTGGTTTTACTAAGACCCTGTGATACAGAAGCGCTAAGTTTAGGCTACACCAATAGTAATTTAGGCGCATATTCCTCTGTTGTGCAACTGCTGACTGTTAATTCCAGGGAGATATTACCAGTTCAGCAGTCAGATTTAGTCTTCCCCGATTATTTACAGCGATCGCATATTATCAGCGTCTACGAGGAGAAAGTTGCCCAATCTCCCAATTCCTCAATATTTTTACGTCTGTTAGCCGATCAATATTTGAGGCGCTTTCGAGAAATTGGAGATATAGACGATGTGTTACGAGCAGAACAAGCGGCACGTAGATCCCTGGCACTACAGCCGCTCCATAATGATGTTTCTTCCATGCTCTTAGCATCAGCTTTACTATCTCAACACCAGTTTCGATCAGCTTTAGAAGTATTAAATAATTCATCTGTTGATAATCCCAGTATTATCTCGCTCAAGGCATCGATTCAGATGGAGTTGGGTGATTATGAAGCAACTCATCAACTATTGCAGAACTTTGCACAGGAGGAATCGAACTCTGGTCATAAGGCAATTGTCGCCCGTTACTTAGAGTTAACTGGCAATCTCGCCTCAGCGCGACAACTGTTAGATGAGGCTATGCAGGAGATGGACTCTTTCTACACGACGAGCGCAGAAACTCGTGCTTGGTTTCATGTGCGGACTGGGGATCTGGCTTTTGCATCTGGGGATTTTGCCCTGTCTGAGCAGCGATATCGGGAGAGCTTTGACCTCTTCCCACGGCATATACCTGCGTTTACAGGACTAGCCCGCCTCTATGCGGCACAGCATCGCTGGCAGGATGCCCTGAATGCAGCCAATCAGGGTATAGAACTAATGCCGTTGGTAGAAACGCTGGGGTATAAAGCTGATGCTCAAATAGCGCTGGGAGATCAAAAAGGCGCAGCTGAAACTGAAGATTTGATCGGGGTAGTAGCTTACCTAAGCAAGGTTAAAGGAATCTACGATCGCGCTTTGGCAGTCTACTACACCGAACACGGAATTCATTTAACAGAGGCACTACAAATTGCCCGTAGTGAAGTAGCAGTGCGAGACGATGTATATGCAGAGGATACTTTGGCTTGGGCAGCTGCGGCTAATGGGCAATGGCAAGAAGCACAAAAGGCAGCACAACGGGCAACTCGCTTCGGAACAGAAGATGCTTTGCTGCAATTTCATGCTGGCATGATTGCGTTTCACTTAGGTAATCGTCAGGAAGCAATAAAGCGATTAACTCAAGCTGTTAGCCTCAATCCTCAATTTCATCACAAGTATGCCCATCAAGCTCGTCAAGTCTTGGCTAACTTAGTACCCTCTGTCTCTTTTCCCACTCCTAACGCTATAGGAAGTTCTCTATGAAAAAGCTGCTACATTACTTGGCTTGGAGTACTGCAATCATCGCAATATGTTTATTTTGGATGCCGAGGGCAAATGCCCATCCTTTAGGCAATTTCACCATCAATCACTACGCAGGAGTGCAGGTAGCGCCAGATGGTGTGGGGATTGATTATGTTCTAGACATGGCAGAGATTCCTGCTTTTCAGGAAATTAATCACTTAGATACTAATCGCGATCGCAAAGCTGAACCTGTAGAAACGGTTCAATACCCCGATCAAAAATGCCAGGAAGTCAACTCACATCTGGAACTGTTGATTAATAAACAGCCTTTAGCACTGTCTTTGATCAAATCAACAGTCGAATTTCCTCCAGGTGTAGGAGGATTATCTACACTGCGGCTGAGTTGTAATTTTCAGGGGACAACGGAGTTAGTAGGCGCGAATCAGTTAATCGAGTTTGAAGATCAGTTTTATCCACAGCGCTTGGGCTGGCGTGAAATGACTGTGGCTGCAAATGACGTTCCCATTCAAGGTGATTTCACATCTTTGAGTATTACCAACCGCTTGAGAGATTACCCCACTGAGTTACTCAGCAGTCCTCTCGACCAACGTCGGATTTCCTTTAAACTCAATCCGTCTCTAACATTGAGTGAAGAAGTGCCTCTAGCGTCTGTTAAATCATCCAGCCGTTTAGATAATGCTTTGACAGGAAGAAGCAACGATATCTTCACTAGCCTGATTACCCAGGAAAATCATAATTTCCTGACTATCCTAATAGCTCTAGCGATCGCCTTTTTATGGGGTGGTTTACATGCCCTGTCCCCTGGTCATGGAAAAACGATAGTCGGTGCTTATTTGGTGGGTTCCCGCAGTAATGCCCAACACGCCCTATTCCTGGGGCTGATTATGACGATTACCCATACTGCTGGCATATTTGCTTTAGGGCTGGTCACTCTTGGCACATCCCAGTTTATATTGACAGAGCAATTGTACCCTTGGTTAAGCGTACTCTCTGGTGTACTAGTAACTGTAATTGGTCTGAATTTGTTTATCAGTCGATTGCAAGGGACTCAAGTCTCTCATTCACATGACCATGTACATAGTCATCAACACAGCCACGACTTGCATCATCACCATCACCACAACCATGAGCATTCACATTTACCGCCTCACAGTGATGTAAGTTCCATGAAGTGGTCTAGCCTACTAGCGCTGGGAATTTCCGGCGGCTTGTTACCTTGTCCTTCAGCCTTAGTAGTGTTGCTGAGTGCGATCGCAATGGGACGAGTTGGCTTTGGATTAGCGCTAGTGTCTGCCTTTAGCTTAGGTCTAGCAGCAGTACTAACTGGAATCGGCTTAATGCTCGTCTACGCCAAGGAGCGGTTTGAGCATTTGCCATTCCAGATACCCAAAATAAAAATGTTACCAGTTGCAAGTGCCTTATGTATCACCCTGATTGGCTTAGGTATTACTTCACAGGCTTTGCTCGCTCATCCCTGGAACTAGATGAAAGTGCAATCATACAAAGCACTCAGTTGTGTCAAATAACCCTGAACAACTAGATGTCACAAGCAATTAAAGAATCCAAGGATAGCTGTAGTCTATCTAATTGATTGCTATTACAACGGGTGCATAAATCCACCTACCATCTAAATTAACCAGACAATTGTTTGAGCAAGTTGTTAAAGGTAAGCAAACTGACGCCACAGTGTACTAGTTGTAAGTGATGAGTTTGTCAGAAAATCTTATTTCGAGGAAAATATGAAACGATTTATCTTCATCTTTTTAATAACTGCTTTGTGCATAATAGGCTACTTTGAAATTAGCTTGTCACAGGCTGAAAAACTTTTTTGGCTCAATTTGAGTCTTTGAAATCCTCCTCACGAGATCATTTTGCACTCCGCACTCGTAATTTTTGATGATTAAAACATTTGTAGGGGTGTATTGCAATACGCCCCTACGATGGGATATTTTTTTAATTCCGAACAAGGCCTAATTTAGAGGGTTATACTCTGAGATTAGATAATCTAAAAGCTTACGTTCGTAAAGATTTAAATATGAAGCAGATGTTCCGAATTCTTGTAATTTATGGTAAATCAAATCACGTTCAAATTTTTCAATACGTTCTTCTAAGTCTCCATAAAGTTCTTGAAAGGTGAACTCAGTTGCTAAACCTAAGGTAATTTGTTCTCGGTCTTTACCAATTGACCGACCGTTAAATTGATAATCACCTTGAGAATTCTGGGTTAGTAGCTCAAGAGCGATCGCTAACAGCAGGGTTTGATAAGCTAGTTTTAATTCTCTACCAGAACCAATTTCTTCTGGGATTAAATCGGGAATGTTTTCGTCTGGCTCAATTTGTTCGCTCTGAGTCCGTTCGTAGCAGTCTCGATAATACTCAATTTGACTGAGAAAATAAGCCGGAAAACCCAACGAACGAGTCAAAATACACAAACGCTGCTCATCTTCAGCTACTAAGGCGGTTAAACTACGACTAAATCGACTGTAAAATGCAAAAATTTGTTCTTTATCTTTTGCTCCCACCCAGAGGGTAATCTCCCGTTGAGAGGTTGGGTTTAAGTTAGTGTCAATATCTTGAATTCGCAGTAACAAATTAGCGTTATCATAAAGTTGATTCAAACGCAAATTAGCTGTATTAGCGGCAATTAAATCTGATTGCTTTAATACTTCGCCAATAGACAAATTACCCAATTGCTCGAATTGCTGGCGAGCAAAGGGCATAAGTTGGTTATGAAATTCTTCAGCAGAAATTTTCCACGACTGAGAACGGCTAACCTGTTGTTGAGTAAACTTTTCAGTTGGTAATGTGGAAAGGAAACTTTGGTAATAAGTATCAATATCTGCATCAGTGAGAACTGTAAGCCGAATTTCGGAGAACTTTGTGGTAGCTCGATCGCGTTGAGTAACCAAATTATTGTATATCTCAGAGAAATCGGACAGAGTTTGACGTAAGGTTTCAGTTCTTTGTTTAGCTGTTTTAATCAAATAATTTAACGCCTCGACACGGAGATTTTGGGCGTATAAATCGTACTCTAACTTTAATTGTTCATTATAACTGCGACGCAATTCGACGGCGGTTGCTTTAATAGTGCTTTCTAGGCGTTTAATTTGTTTCTGAACCTTCTGAATGCGATCGCGAATATTAGTGCTGTACTTGAGCCAAATGATACCCAAGTAAGTCAAAATTGTTACCGCAGTCCAAAGCAGATAAGTAACTAAGTTAGCCCAAAACTTTTGCAAAAATAGCCATAGTGTTGATTGGCTGAAAATTCCGGTCAGAATTAGCAAGGCGAATATTGCAGCAGTAACCAAGGTAGGATAAACGATTAGATACTGCGATCGAAAACGGTTTTCTTCTGTTAGTAGTTCATCTAAGTTATCTGTGGCTTTTTCGAGTTGATTTTCAATAGCCGTTAAGTGGTTCTGAGCTATAGCGATCGCGGCTTCGGCTTGTTCACGAGCGCGAGCGATCGCCATAACGCGAATTTGTCGAGCTTGTTCGATTTCGGCATTTAACGCTTGACGATAGTCAGCAACTGCTGTTTCTAGCTGTTTCTGTGTTGTTTGTAGCTCTTGCAGTTGTTCTTCAGATTTTCTTTCAGCTAAACCATCTTGTAATTGTTGCTGCCGCAATTTTAAGGATAGAACTTGGTTGAGCAGCTTTTGACTGGCTTCTCTATCAATTGTTACCTGCAATCTTGAGTCGAGAAATGCTTCAGCCGTACGCAGTTCTGTAACCAGATTCCGGGATTGATCGCCAATAGCATCTGTTTGCAGTTCCAAATACAAAAAGGTCAATATGTTTAATAGCCTAACTCCTTCATGTAAGCCTCTAGGTGTAGCATCAACATAGCGATTTATACTGCGATCTAGGAAGCTGGTTAAGTTTCCTTGTAGTTGTTTGCAACACTTTTCCAGCGTGCGCTTATAAAAAAGTAGCTCTTTATTTTCAAATTGCCGATAAGCACGTTGCAATTCCATCCCATATTCTTGCGCCATCCCAGGATGGATTTCAATACGCGGATTAAAATCTTGCCAAACTGGTTTGCCGTTGTCTCGTTCTAATTGCAGAAAAGCATTACTAAAATCTTCGCTGAGGACAAATTCTTTGGCATCTAACAGGCATTTGCGACTTGCTTCGGGAGTGAATTCTGCCTTCGGTAAAAACTGCTCCATAATAATATCGGCAGCTAAGGCAGCACTCAAACGATTAATAGTTGTTTCTCCAGCGAAAAACAGTTCTCCATAACCAAATGAGCTATAAGCGGGTATTTTTCCCCGTACTTTTTGTACGCCAATTAATAAGCCATTGGTTTCCGGTTCCACGGTGAGAAAACCTGCCAAAGCATCAGCATAACTAGGTAAATTATCCCTTAGTCCGCCAATTCGCCCGTCCATTAACCAGCAGTTATCAAAAGGCGGTACTTTTTGAACACCTTTAATCACAACTCCACTGGTCATTTTGTAATCTAACTCTTTCAGGAAGGCGTAAGCAGCACCGTAATCAGCAGTTGTGGCTTGGGAAAATAACCCTGGCAGTAACAACAAAGCTTCTAAGCTGTAAGGAATATCGACAAAATAGTTAGAAAATAGCCAACGAATCAAGCGTACTATGTCAAAAACTACTCCCTTAGCAAATTGATTGCTGACTGAGAGCATGAGATATACTTGATGGCTGCTGCTGATTTCCACTCCTTGGCGTTTCGCTGCTATCGCTTCTTTTGATTGACTAGCGGTTTTCAATAATTCAATCAGTGCAGTTTGGATCTCGCCAGTCGCTTCGCTGAACTGGGTACGAATTTTGGAGACATAAGCTTGTTTACTATGAGTTTGAGCGAGATCAAAACTCGTGTCAGCAAACCGATCTAACTCGCTACTAAAGCCAAATGCTTGACCATCCCAAGTTAAGGTATAAGTTTGAATTAAACAGCTTTCGGCGGCGGGAAATTCTTGCAGTTGCCGTTTAATGGCTGCACAAAAAGCGGCACTGTGAGGATCGAGTGCAAGTAAAATAGTTGGTTTTGGCATGGGGACACTCTCAGAGTGCAAACTATGGGGCTAAATAATCACATCTAAATCTTCCAGGTAAGCTTCAATTTCCTGGATTTCCATTTCTACCTGTTCTTGAATCTGGGCATCAACCTTGCCTCCTTTTAAAACCTGATTGAGGTGATTGATGTAGTTTTGCAAAGTAAATTTGGCTTTGTCTTGGTCTTCGTGGGTAATACGCTCAACTTTGTGAGCAATTTCCTTGACTAGAGGTAAATTACTTTTGAAAGCTTTAAATGCTGACTTGCGATCGCTTCCCAAAGGCAAAACTCCGCCTTCTAATCTTTTCGCTTGTTCTGTAGAAACGAAATATTTCCTACCCTGATTGACAACCAATTTATATGGATCGGGTGCTAAGGCTAAAGCAAACCAACGCAACGCCCCACCATCATCTTCTGGAGGAATTAAATTAGCTAAGTTTGTCCAATTGCGATGCAGGTGCTTAAAGATTTTATTCGGATCTAAGTAAGCTGACTCCATATCCCTCATTCCATTGAATGCAAATAAGGGAACACCAATTTCGACTCGAAACAGCATCACCTTATGGGGTTCACCTGTTGGTACGAAAGAAGGATTATTATTTCCTTTAGGCAAACGACTAGAAAGAGGCGGATCGCTAAAAATTGTGTTGTTGCTCTCTACTCCGTAGTAATAAAATTCTGTGATTACGTGCTGCTGTTGAACGGGAATTTCCGTTTCTTCATACTGCCAAAGAGGAACTGCAAGTTTACCAAGTTGTTGCAAATCTTGCCCTGCATCTTCAGGATTACTATCTGCTAAAACCTGCTCAACAGTCATACTGGTGAGCGGATAGTAAGCTTCATCGACAAATTTTATAATTTCGTTCTTGACATCTTCAGCTTTTTTCTCAGACCAATTCGTTAAAGTTTGAGACTGTTCTCGATACCAACGGATAAAATCTTCACCAGTGACTTTGGGGCGTTTTGATTGGAGATTGATGCGCTGAATTGTGTGAATAAAAGGATTATCGTTAGTTCCTTGACGGTTGACCTCGTGATAACTCAGTTCTAAATCTCGATAAACTTTATCTAAGTTGCTGTGCAGACGCTGAGACTTTTCCTGGATTTCTTCTACCTTCGCCCGCAATATACCATAGAGTTCAGCTGCTTTATCACACCGTTTCCAATGTAAATAAGTCTTCCACTTTTGGTCAGCCCGTTCTTTGTATCTTTGACAAGCTGCTTGGATCGTGTTTTTATTTGAGAACCAAGTTTCTGCGACTTCTTTAATTTTTTCTTCTTGTGGTTCTAATTTCAAAGCATTGAAACTAGATTGCGCCTCTTGCGATTTACGCTGTACGCTCTGCTGTAATTCATCTAGCTTTTGGGAAAGTTGGGTTAAAAATTGCAAGGCATAAGCTAGTCCATTGGGACGATTTAGACTGCGTTCCCAGAAAGTTGCGATCGCAGCAGTTGTAGTTTGTTGTAAGCGATGAAAATTTAATCCCAATTCTTGAGCCGTTCGTTGTTCAAATTGCTCCAACTGCCGTTTGTAGAGTTCTTTGATGGTTGGTAAAGCTGTGCGATCGTGACGGATTTCGCCAATTCTAAATTCGGGTTTCATTTGTCCGCCGCGATCGCTTTCAATCAACGCATTCAAGACAGTAGTCGCTTCTGCTAACTTGCAATCTTCTAAAAACCGAGTGATGTCGCTTTCTAAATCGATTGCTGGGGTGGATGCCATTAACTCATTCTTCAGCAAGCTTTGAGCATCCTCTAATTTCATCCGCTCGTATTGCTGTACTGGCAAAGTCAGGGTAGCAAAGCCAAAACTACAGTAATTTATATTGCGTCCTCGAACTTTTTCACCAGTTGCTAGATAAGCGCGAATGTTATCAGCAACGTTAGCGGCGTCTAGACCGATTTGAGAACCAATCTGGATGTACAAGCCATCTGCAACTAAATTTTGCAAATCGTCTGGACGACCGACTACAGTTCCATTTTTGTTAACCCCGTCAATTAAAAATACTGCATCAAAGGGAGGGCGATCGGCTTTGATTTTTCTGATCCCATAATCAACTTCAATACTATTAGATGGTGACAATCCCCAAAAGTTTTCTATTTCCTTGAGAGCGCCATAAGCATTAGACTTCACCAAGTGAGTTTGGGGAATATTGGCAAACACTCTGGGTAAAACAAATACCCCTGTAATATTAGAAAAATTATTCAGATGTTGCCGTGTTAAAAAAGCTGTATCTAAGAATGTGCCACTGCCCGTCCCACCTGCCAAACTGCCAACAATAAAAACTTCCACACCATCCCGACTGGAAACTTGAAAGTTATCTGTAAATGTTTGTTTGCTAGTGCGAATTTCGCGTACAGAATTGATTGCTTGAGCAATTAAAGCGTCAATATCGCTTACTTTCGCAAAGAAGGCGAGCCGTCCTCGGGCCCGAATCTGTCCAGCACCACTGATCAGGCTAGCTGCTGGAATGTCTCTAGGCCACCATTCCGCGATGTGGTCGTTACGTGTTAAAGGTAGGGGATTTGCGACAGAAATTGCATAAAGTTCATTAGGTTCTAAGAAAACCTTAGTACCATCAGGTGATTTTTCTCGTTCTTGGATATTTTCGGTAGTATCAATAGAAATAAAACGAATAACTTCTGGAACTGAGCCGTAAACATCTATAAATCGCTTTTTCAGTTTAAGTACAACTTCATAACCCGTTCCTCCTAGCCCGATAACAACAGTAGGACGAAAAACAACCGTGGGACGCACAACCGTGGGACTTAACATTCACTTTCCTGTGATATTATTCAAAAGTTTGTTTGCCCACTGCTTGGCTCAGAGGGTCTTTGGTGTTCAATCCAGTTAAATTGCAGCTTAACGTTGCCAATCTGGATGATGTCCTCGTCAAAGAGTTCATCTGTATTTATATTTTTAGTATTGACAAAAATTACACCTTTCAAACACCGCAAATCTATATTTTTTTTGCCTGCCCGCCAAACTATGACTAACTCGGCATCCGAATTTGTCGCGGCAATGGCTGGTATCAAATCACTTAGGCATACTCTGGCTTTTTGTAGGTGAGTAAGACTAATCTCTTCGTCTTGCAATGATTGTGGCAGTGGTTCTAGCACTACCAACGCTCCTTCTAAGCGGTTGCGGTTGCGGAAATCTTCGACTAATTCCAAGGGGGTTTTGCGTTGAATCAAACAAATTACTATCAGGGCAATTAACAACACCAACAGCGTTAATAGCAACCAAATAACTATTTTCCGCCATAAGGGCATCAAAATATACAGATTAGCTTCCGCACTTACAGGATTAGCAATTGAGTTGTCTGGGGTTAGGATTAAGGTGAAAGTGCGATCACCTGCAAAACTGCTATCAGTAACCTGCAACTGCACAGGAATTTTAGTTTCTCCTGGTTGTAAGGATATGGCTGCTGAAGGTTCTGCCATAGAAACGTCTTTAAAATTGCCTTGCAGTTGTAAGCTAGCTGTTCCAGATATATTGCTGCGAACTACCAAAGTTTGGGTTTCAGTGGTTTTCCCTGCTTCTATTGAACCAAAATCTATCTTTTTAGGTTGTATTTGCAGTTGTGACTGAATGGTTACAGGTAGGTCAATTTTTATTGGTGCGTAGACGCCTTGTGGCTTGTCGTCAGACATCGCTTGAGCTGCGCTGATCAACACCAAGCGCAAGCTATTAGCACCCGCCTTTGCCTCCGGTGGTATCTGTAAACGCACGGGAATGGCTGTTGCTTGATTAGCAACTAAGTCGATGGTGCGATCGGGTGAAATTAAGCGAATACCACTTTGATTAGGGTCTTCCAGTTGCAAACTTACCTTACCATTGACATTACTGATGGTATTAACATTTAGCGGTTCAGTAGTTGTTCCCGGTAATACTGGTGGCAAATTGGCAGTGGGTAAATTTACATCAAGCTTGGGTGTAATCAACACTGGTCGGATATTTTGAGCCAGTTGGTTAAGCTGAACTCCTCCAGGATCTCGCAATACTTGCCCCTTGCCACAAAGGGCTGGATTGCTAGCAAAGTCATTCAGTTGCTTTTCGTGTTCTTTTAATCCTAAAGACACAAAAAATATATAGGGCTTGCATTGTTGCTCGCGTAGAAATTGGGTATTACTAGGAATAGAAACAGGATTAGGAATACCACGCACATCTTCTAATCCATCTGTCATAAATACGATACTAACAGTACGACCAAGAGCATCAGCACGTTTATTTAACAGGGCAGAATGTTGTAAAGCTTTTTGTACAGCCTTACCTGTATGAGTACGAACACCCTCAGCTTTAAGTGAGCTAATTATTTGCTTGAGTTTCCCTCTGTCTGGATTACTGTTAATAGTGATATCATTGGCATTTAAGGTGACATCTGTATCAAAGCTATAAATAGTAACTGTATCGCCCAATCTGGCTGTATTAACAAATTCAGTAATAGAATTTTTTACTGGTTCAAAAATGTTTTTTGTTCCACCAGCACCACGCATGGAAGCAGAAGTATCTACGACTAAAATCCAGTCAATTCCCCCTTTAGGAGTAGTCTGAGCAGATGCACTATATAAGTTAGAAACTGATATTAGAGCCAGAACAATAATGCTTCGGGTTGAATTAAATCTCAACCAATGCTTGAAGTATCTAAAACTCATTGATAGATTTCTCCAGACATATAAATTTTATATTGGTCTTCCTCAAGGTGATATATTAATGGTTGAAGTTTAATTTTATTGATGCTGGCAAATATATGTTTATAGCATCTATATACTTCTATTTGCGGTAAGTGTAGAATACCTGAACTGGCAGTTATACCTTGATGGCTTGATTTCATACTATTATCTAATAAATGTATGCCTATTCGACTATTTATATTTCAATAACGATATAAAAACTTAATTAATTTTTAAATAACTATTTTATATTAAAAATATATTTTAATTCAATTATCAATGTAAGAA
>NZ_CAXTNP010000082.1:0-27619 GCF_964245575.1 uncultured Nostoc sp.
AGTCACCAGTCCCCAGTCCACAGTCTCCAGTCCCCAGTCCCCAGTCCACAGTCTCCAGTCCCTTTCTACCTTTCTACAGGAATATTCAATGCCTCTAGCTTCAATTCTTGAGCGGGATAATCAGTAAGAGCAAGTGATATTTTCTTGACATCATCAAGTAAAGCTGTGGGAATGCTCACAGTACCTGTAAATGCTGGCCCATTTGCAGGCAATTCTGTTGGTAAACCCTCTGTACTCGCACTCAGGGTTCGTCCTTTATCATCGGTAACATCTAAAAAACTATACAGGAAGCGCACAGAATCTTTCCCTTTGTTCTGCATTTTCACTTTCAGTAGCAAATCACCACCAGAGTAGCGGACAGATTGCACAGACATGGTTACGCCCTCACTCAGGGCAGTAACTGGAAAACCTGGCTGAAGTTTTTCTTCAACTACTGCTGGGGGTTTCTCCTCTGGCTTCTGCTTGCTGCTATTGGTTTCTTCATCATCATCCTCTAGCTTTTCCGATTTAGCAGCCTTGGTCTTACCCTCAATTCGCGCTTTGACAATTTTCAGAATTTCGTCCTCTTTTAATAGCACTAACCCTCCCTGTTGGGAGTTATTTGCCTTATTACTGGCAAATTTGGTTGTAGGACGCCCATCTGGTGTAGTAACGCCTTTAAGTGCTGAACTACCTAGTCCAAACCCCAAAAGGGCACTCACAGAACCTGCTCCCATCATCAGGATTAACAAAACCAAAGTAAGAAGTACAGTAGAATTTATTTTCATCGCTGACAAGCTATCACAATAGAATGCTGGTCTATTTAAGAATAGTGAAGCTTTTGACCTCAATCCTTAAAGGAACTTAATCAATATTAGTTTGCACTATTTTATGATTAAATTATGTAGTATAAAAATATGAACAGCTATTGTTGAGTATTCACAGGTGTAAATCTGTGCTATAATGGCAAAATTGGCTAAACTCAGTGCATGAAGTATTTTCCTCACTGTTTAGCAAATCAGGTTGACCTAAGAGTTGAAGTAATTAACTCTTATGAACCCGCAACCCAACAAAACAAGCGCCTTTGGCCGATTGGGGAGGCAACGAACTCATAATTCGTCTTCAGGCTGGTTCGATTCCAGCAAGGCGCACTAGAACGATCAAAAAGCAATAATACAGGGATTAAGGGCATGGGGCATGGTGAAGAGGACAAGGGGAAAGACTTGTTGCAAGTTCTCACTTCTTGTCCTCTTGTGTCCCCTGGTCTCCCTACACCCCAATATTACCGAGGTGGTAAAGTTTCAAACTTGAATTCAGTTCCCACTTTGAGTTTATTGTTGCTATTCAAGCGAGGAGACATCATTAGCGATGTGTCGTAAGGATTTGGTAAATCAGGAGTGCGAATATATGGATCGTTGCCAGCTTGCTGAGTCAGGACATCATGATATAAAGTGTTAAGCAACTGAGCATCGCGGGCAATTTCATTTTCTGGGAAGGAACCACCGAAACCGTAACCACCTCCTATAAGTGAGTCTAGCTGGCGCTTAAGGCTACTATTTTCGTAGAAATTGCGATCGTGACGAAAATAAGCTCGCTCAAATACATCACTCGTAGTTTCAGTTTTGGGGGTTTCCGTTTGGGCAGATGCAACAGAGGGAAAAGCAATACCAGCAGCAAGCAGTAGCAATAAACCACCAAAGGTTTTAAATTTTATACCCACGTTCCTAACTCCTCAATTTTTGGGCAATCTTAATTTATGCTTAATTTCAGAACTCTGATGAGTTCAACCTTTGGTGTAGCACAACTTTTAATGTTTTGTAATGACGTATCCTACTGAAACTCTTACCCACTCTGATATTTGGGCAACCACTGCTGATTTGACTATTTTGCGCCAGAAGCTACTAGATTTATTTTGCCAACTTGCTTATCAAGAAGGTGATTTTCTCCTCTCTTCTGGGCTGCGTAGTTCTTATTATGTCAACAAGACACAAGTAACACTCCATCCTCAAGGTGCTTTGGCAGTCGGACGATTGCTATTTCCTTTTTTACCTGTAGATACACAGGCTGTGGGTGGTTTAACAATGGGGGCTGACCCAATTGTGACAGCAGTGAGTATAGTTTCTGTTTATGAAAACCGTCCTATACCAGCGCTGATTATTCGCAAGGAAGCCAAAGGTTATGGAACGAAAGCTTATATAGAAGGCCCCACTTTACCAGAAGGTGCAAAAGTAGTAGTTTTGGAAGATGTCGTTACAACTGGGCAATCTGCTTTAAAAGCAGTTGAGCGTCTTAAAGATGCAGGTTATACCGTAAATCAAGTAATTTCACTGGTAGACCGACAGCAAGGAGGAGGTGAATTGTACCACTCAGCTGGGTTGAAGTTTGAAACTTTGTTTTCGATTCAGGAAGTTCAGGAACGCTACCGACAACTTGCGAAATCATAAGTGTCGCTTGCCAAATTGTTTGACAATTTGACAGATTTGTGTAATTGAAAATATTACTCTTAAAGCCCTAATAAGGGTTTTATTATTTTAGGCTCAAAATAGCCTAGTAAACATCAGAAGGCTATTTTTTGTATATTTTTAGATAAGTTGATGAATTTCATTTACTGCATTGATGATCAGAGAAGATGCTTTTTCGATTTCTTCTTTGGTTGTAAATTTCCCAAGACCAATATCTTAACGCTCCCTCAATTATATTTTCCGCAAGATTCATAGCTGTAGTCAACCTTAAATTGCTGACCAATCCTCAATCTTTAAAGAAGACACTAAATCTCGACGGTTAATTAATTCATTCCACAAAATTGCACTGCGATGATAAACGCGATCGCAAATATCAGAAAGCTTACTATTAAAGTCAGTAATGTTATTGAGTATTTCGATTTGTCCTTCAATCCAACATTGCTGATTTATATTTATACTAAATGACTGATTGAGAGTTTCATCTAAAAATTCTTCAGCTTCTTGTAAACGATAATTTACCTCTTTTCTCGCTCCCCCATCAGTTTGTAACTCTTTGGCTGTCTTTTTAATGTTATTTAAGAGACTATTTATAAAGTAAATCTTTAGACAACAAGACGACGCAACATAACACGAGTCATAACAGCATATATTGCAGCTTCACTCATTTCGGGAAGACGTTCATAATCCTCATTAAGACGATGATATTGGTTAAACCATCCGAATGTTCTTTGTACAACAAGCGCGTTTGGGTAAAACCTCAAATTGTTTTCCTGTACGCTGCATTACCTCAACATGAGCTTGAATCATCAGCCACACTGCTAGAGCAAATTTATCGCCGTTATAGCCAGAATCAACCCACATAACTTCGACTTTTTCCAAGACTTCTGGATGTTCTTCTAGCAGTTGCATCAAAGCATAGGTTGCAAGCACTCAATAGGGGGCGCTTCCTTCACTTACCACAACTTTAAGTACTAGTCCCAGACTATCAACTATGGTTTGGCGTTTACGTCCCTTGATTAGTTTACCGCCATCAAAACCGTATACTTCCCCCTTTTTTCAGTCGTTTTTACCGACTGACTGTCTGCCGCGATTGCCTCCGGCACGCTACGCGAACGCAGTTGGTTGGACTGACCTACCCATTTGTTCCCGAACCTGGTCACGTACCAGAAGTTTTAATACATAATCCACTCCAGTAGATCGCCAATTGGCTGAATTACTATAGACAATCGACAACTCGAATTCTTATGTATACTTAAAGCCAGCAGCGGGATTTGAACTCGCGACCTTCCGATTACAAGTCGGATGCACTACCACTGTGCTATGCTGGCAAGTTTAGCGTAGGCCTAGCCCACCGTAGGTATGGCTCTTAAACAGCAACCACAATTCATCATTGTACCATAATCAATTTATTTGTCTAGCAGCGATCGCTAAAATATTTCCCTTTGACTACATTGGGCTAGGAAATCCGAAAGTTTAGCAAATTCGCTACTTTATATGCGTCTAGATGGTTTGCTGGGCATTGCAAGCCTTTTGAACTCAAAAAATAAGTGACTCTAATCAATCACTGATAAAGTTGATAAATTGATATTCATGGCAAAAGCTAACTCAAATCCTGGGTTGGGTGCAAAAATATCTAGTACAGTTCTAAAACTGTATTTTCTTGCCACAGCTCAATAAAGGAACAGAAATATATAATTATTTTTTACAGATTACAAGCATGGCAGCATTGCTCGGACGAGATTTATTAAGTCTAGCGGACATCAGTCCTACGGAACTTCAAGAACTCCTGCAATTGGCAACTCAACTTAAATCACAACAGCTGAAGTTGCAATGTAATAAAGTTTTGGGGTTGTTGTTCTCCAAAGCTTCAACTCGTACACGGGTAAGTTTTACGGTGGCGATGTACCAACTGGGTGGGCAGGTAATCGATCTCAACCCTAATGTCACTCAAGTTAGTCGCGGGGAACCTTTACAGGATACGGCGCGGGTGTTAGACCGATATCTGGATATTTTGGCAATTCGCACTTTTGCACAGCAAGATTTAGAGACTTTTGCTCACTATGCCAAGATTCCGGTAATTAATGCGCTTACCGATGCAGAACATCCTTGTCAGGTATTAGCTGATTTATTGACGATTCAAGAAAGCTTTAAGACCCTTGCTGGATTAACTTTGACCTACGTGGGTGATGGAAATAATATGGCTAATTCTCTGATGTTGGGCTGTGCTTTGGTGGGGATGAATGTTAGAATTGCTACCCCTAGCGGATATGAGCCAGATTCTAAGATTGTAGAACAAGCAAGAGCGATCGCTAATAATAAAACGGAAGTTCTCATCACTGATGATCCAGAATTAGCAGCTAAGGGTTCTGCTATACTTTACACTGATGTTTGGGCGAGTATGGGGCAAGAAGCAGAAGCAGACAACCGGATGCCAATTTTCCAGCCTTATCAAATTTCGGAGCAGTTATTGAGCCTTGCCGAACCAGAGGCAATTGTTTTACACTGCTTACCAGCCCATCGTAATGAAGAAATTACCGAAGCTGTTATTGAAGGTTCTCAATCACGAGTTTGGGAACAGGCAGAAAATCGCTTGCACGCCCAAAAAGCTTTACTTGCAAGTATCTTAGGGGCAAAATGAAAAGAGTTAGGAGTTAGGAGTTAGGAGTTAGGAGTTAAGAGTTAGGAGTCAAAATAGCGAGTGTGCGATTGGCTCCTGACTACTTGCTGGTAAAAAATCCAAAATAAAAGGGTAAAAGAAAAAAGAATATTCTTACCTTTATCTTTCATATTTTTACTTTTCTCTTGTTATGGGGAGTTTTTTGTAGTACTAATGTTCTAGAGACATTTATAATTACTTCCCGCAAATTTATGGAACGTCTAACAGAAGCTCAACAAGAACTTTACGAATGGTTGGCAGAATACATCCGATCACACCAGCATTCGCCTTCAATTCGGCAAATGATGCAAGCGATGAACTTGAAGTCACCAGCGCCAATTCAAAGCCGTTTAGAACATTTACGTACTAAAGGATATATAGAATGGACTGAAGGACAAGCGCGAACGATTCGGATTTTGCGTCCTGTGAAGCAAGGTGTACCAATTTTGGGCACGATCGCTGCTGGTGGTTTAATAGAACCGTTTACTGATGCTGTAGATCATTTAGACTTTTCTAATTTCGATTTACCTCCCCAAACTTACGCTTTGCGGGTAGCTGGCGATAGCATGATTGAAGATTTAATTACTGATGGCGATGTGGTATTTCTGCGTCCAGTAGCAGAACCTAATCATTTGAAAAATGGTACTATCGTCGCCGCTAGAGTCGATGGATTCGGTACAACATTAAAACGTTTTTATCGCCAAGGCGATCGCGTTACCCTTAAACCAGCAAATTCTAAGTACAATCCCATTGAAGTAAGTGCTATGCAAGTGCAGGTGCAAGGTTCACTCATTGGTGTTTGGCGTGGTTACAACTAAGTAATGGGGAGTGGGGAGTGGGGAGTAGGGAATAGGAAGACAAGGGAAATAACCAATGCCCAATGCCCAATGCCCACTTGCCTTGAGCGACTTGTGCCGAGCGACTTGTACTGAGCGGCTTGTGCCGAGCAAAGCCGAGGTAAGTCGAAGTAAGCCCAAGGGATGCCCAAGGGATGCCCAATGCCCAATGCCCATTAATTAGGGTTCGTTACCATCTTTGTGCTTAATATATGTACCTGACGAAAAATCCAGTGCAGCAACTGCCCACTTTCCGGTTGAAATTACCAATTGCAAGGGAAATTTTGGGCAGTTATTACACTCCGCAACCATTACCAGGATGCCCAAGAATGCCTGTATCTCTGCAATTGCGGCAATATCAGCGCCAAGCGATCGCTAGCTGGTTTACCAACAATGGCAGAGGGACGCTGAAAATGGCTACTGGTAGTGGTAAAACTATTACCGCATTAGCGATCGCTTGTGAACTCTACCAACAGATTAATTTACAAGTTCTGTTGGTAGTGTGTCCCTATCGTCATCTCGTCACTCAATGGGCGCGAGAATGTGAAAAATTTAATTTGCAACCCATATTAGCTTTTGAGAATTTACGCACTTGGCAAAGTCAACTTTCTACCCAAATTTATAATCTGCGTTCTGGTTCTCAACGATTTGTTACTGTGATTACTACGAACTCTACTTTAATTGGAGATGGTTTTCAGTCTCAACTCAAATATTTTCCCGCCAAAACTTTAATTATTGGGGATGAGGCGCATAATTTAGGCGCACCCAAGTTAGAAGAAAGTTTACCGCGTAGTGTTGGGTTGAGACTGGCTTTATCTGCAACACCAAAGAGGTATTTTGATGATTTTGGTACGCAATCTCTATTCGATTATTTTGGCCCAGTTCTCCAGCCAGAGTTTACTTTGAGGGATGCGATCGCTCAAGGTGCTTTGGTACATTATCTGTATTATCCAGTATTGGTAGAGTTAACTGAGGCAGAAAGTATTGCTTATTTAAAGTTAACTAAAAGAATTGGGCGATCGCTTCTTTATCGAGATCGAGAAAATGGCGAAGCGGGATTTGAAGACAATGAAGATTTAAAGCCGTTGTTGATGCAAAGAGCAAGATTAATTGGTGCAGCAGAAAATAAATTAACCGCCTTGCATGAATTAATGACAACTCGCCGCGAAACTACTCACACACTTTTTTATTGCAGTGATGGTTCACAAGAAGCGGGACAACGTTCATCTCTACGCCAACTCAAAGCTGTTGCTAAAATACTCGGAGTGGATTTAGGGTACAAGGTAAGCACCTATACAGCCCAAACAACTTTACAAGAAAGGGAAACATTGCGCCATCAATTTGAAAGTGGAGAGTTGCAGGGTTTAGTCGCAATTCGTTGTTTAGATGAAGGTGTTGATATTCCGGCAATTAAAACTGCGGTGATTTTATCAAGTTCTGGTAATCCTCGCCAGTTTATTCAGCGACGGGGGCGAGTTTTACGTCCTCATCCGGCTAAAGAACGCGCGACAATATTTGACATGATTGTTTTGCCACCAGATTTAGATAGAGAAACTATAGAAGTTGAGCGTAATCTTTTGAAAAAGGAATTGCGTCGCTTTGTAGAGTTTGCTGATCTAGCTGATAATGCTGGTGAAGCAAGAATGAAGTTACTTGATTTACAAAAGCGATATGGTTTATTAGATATTTGATGATGAAGCAGAGAATAGTTATATTTTGTTGTAAAATTTTTAGAGTTTTTAAAAAAGAAGCATTAAGTATGAAATAATAAGATTATGAGTTGGATTATAATGGGATGTAAGTAAAAAATTTAAACTTATTTACATTTTATTATAATATATTATCAACATTGATAATAACAGAAAACGATCAAACAATAAAGTGTTTTTATAAAGAAAATTATGATTTCAAAGATAACGCAAACAGTGGCTTTACGGAGGCGAAAGCAGCACTAGAGAAAGTTAAAATATAGAAAAACTATATTTCCCAACAGAAGATGTCACAAGAGGCGAATATCGATGATGTGCAGGAGCCAATAACTAGCGCTCCGCCAGAAGTGCGGCGAATTATTGAGCGGGTATGGAAGCTGGAAAAAGGCAGACTAGATAAGAAGATTAACAGCCATATAAATGATAATATTTTGGACATTATTAAGGAAGAGGTGCGATGAAGCTGACTTCAATCAAGCTATGCAACTTTCGCTCCTTTTATGGTATGACACCAGAGATGATCCTGGCTGGGGGAGATGCTCAAAACACGACAATTATTCATGGCAATAATGGCTCTGGTAAAACTAGCTTGCTGAATGCCTTTACGTGGGTATTGTATGATAAGTTTAGTGCCGCGTTTGCATCGATAGAGCAGTTGGTGAATAAGCGTGCGATCGCCGAAACTCAAAAAGGTCAAGCTGTAGAATGTTGGGTAGAAATTGGCTGGGAACATGAAGGTAAACGCTATCGAGTTAAACGCGCTTGTCGGGGTTATAAAAACGAAGGAGATTTTGACGCTGGCAAAACTCAATTAACTATGTGGGTTGGTGCAGATGATGGCAAATGGAATATACCAACTCAGCAACCAGACGATATAATTAATCAAATTTTACCCGCTACTTTACATCAATATTTTTTCTTTGACGGCGAACGAATTGAAGAAATAGTCCGTTCTGATAAAAAAGCTGAAATTGCTGAAGCTACAAAAATTTTCTTGGGTGTAGAAGTAATCAACCGTTCCATCAGACATTTGGGAGATGCTAAAAAAACTTTAGAAAATGAGTTAAAAGCTATTGGGGATTCTGAAACTAAACAACTATTACGACAGCAAGAAAAGTTAGAACGCGAACGTGAACGTATTACCAAACGGCAAACAGAAATTAAAGAAGAGTTAGAATATCAACAAACTTTTAAAAAAGAGACAAGTAACCGTTTGCGAGAATTAAGTGCTGCTAAGGAATTGCAAGAAAGATGGCAAGATTTGGAATCACAGAAAGTTGCGAATCAAGAAGAATATAAAAAAACCAAGCAAACGCTGAAAAAAGTTATTTCTGCGCGGGGTTATACCGTTTTACTCTCAGAAACTACATCCCAGTTTCGAGGAATTATCAATGATTTGAAGCAGAGAGGCGAGTTAACATCAGGAATTTCGCGGGAATTTGTGAATGATTTACTCAATTCTCAGCGCTGTATTTGTGGCGCAGAGTTGCACGCGGGTAATCATTATCATACTCATGTGAGTACTTGGTTAAATAAAGCCGGTTCCTCAGCGGTGGAAGAAACTGCAATTCGCATGATAGCACAAGTAGATGAAATTGATAAGCAAGCCATAGGTTTTTGGGAAGAAGTTGATAGAGAACAAACTAGGATTAATCAGTTAAGGCAAAGCATATCTCAAATTGAAGGCGATTTAGACAATATTCAAGAACGGTTGCGAAAAGATGCTAATGAAGAAATTAGCAGTTTACAAAAACGCTTAGATGAAATTGAAAGTAAAATTGATGAATTGAATCGAGAACAGGGTGCAAATCAGCAGCAAATTGCTCAAATCACAACTGAGATTGAAGGTTTAAATAAACAAATCGCCAAGCAAAAGCTGAATGAAGATAAGCAAACTCTAGCACAGCGACGAATTAACGCCACTCAAGATGCAATTGAACGGTTAACGGAAGTTAGAAATCGTCAAGAACAACAATTTCGCCTGCAACTAGAAAAGCGAGTACAAGAAATATTTATGGAGATTTCTGTGACTCCATACATTCCTAAAATTAGCGATAAATATGAACTGACATTAGTAGAAAATACCACAGGTATAGAAGCACCCGTTGCAGCTTCCACCGGGGAGAATCAAATTCTCAGTTTATCCTTTATTGCCAGCATCATTGACAAAGTAAGGGAATGGAGTGAGAAACGAAAAATGATGATGATTCCTGATAGTAGCACTTTCCCAATTGTCATGGATTCACCGTTCGGTAGTTTAGATGAGAATTCGCGGCGACACATTGCAAAGACAATTCCGCAATTAGCGAATCAGTTGATAGTTTTAGTTACTAAAACTCAGTGGCGGGGTGAAGTTGAAGCAGAGATGACAGAGAGAATCGGTAGAGAATATGTGCTTACGTATTATTCATCTAAGCCGGATTGCGAACAAGATTATATTGAGTTGGGTGGAGAAAGATATCCTTTGGTGAAACAAAGTCCTAACGAGTATGAATATACTGAAATTATTGCGGTTGAACGTAATCTTTAAAGGATAAAGTATATGGTTGCAAGTCCAGACAGAAAGTATATGACTCCCCAGAAATACCTGGAATGGGAAGAACACCAAGATATTAAATACGAATATATCAATGGTGAAGTCTTTGCCATGACTGGAGGTACAATTCCCCATACTAGTATTGCCTTAAACTTAGCTTCAGCGTTAAAAAGTCACCTCCGAGGAAGTTCCTGTCGGGCTTTTATGGCAGATGCAAAAGTAGGAGTAACTGAGAACGGGCCGTTTCACTACTCGGATGTTATGGTGAGTTGTGATGAAAGAGATAGACAAGCTATTGAATTTATTCAGTATCCTTGTCTAATTGTCGAAGTCCTCTCCCCTAGTACGGAAGCTTACGACAGAGGTCGTAAATTTATTCAGTATCGCCGTATCCAGACTTTACAAGAATATGTCCTCATTGATGCTGAAAAAATCACTTTAGATTGTTTCCGGCTAAATGATAAAGGGATTTGGGAGTTACATCCTTATGAAGAGGGGGATGAAGTTCATTTAACTAGTGCTGATTTTCACTTTCCTATTTCTTTGATTTATGAGGATGTTCAATTTTCAATATAAGTTTTGGAGAAACGTAGACGCATCAGCAGCTTGCCGCAGGCTACCGCAGAGGCCCAAAGTAAGCAGAAAGAAGAGAAGATGTAAAATTGAGATTATCTCTAACTAATTAGAAAATGTTTTATGAGTATTAAAACTGAGGCAACTATTGAAGATTTGTACCACTTACCTGACAATTGTAAAGCAGAGATTGTCAATGGGAAATTGATGCTGATGTCTCCAACTGGATTTTTACCAGGACGCGCAGGCGGTGAAATTTATGCAAGTCTACGGGATTATGAACGTCTGACAAAAAGTGGTTACGCTTTGCCTGATAATGTCGGTTTTATTGTCAATCTCCCTAACCGCCGTTCTCTAAGTCCTGATGCTGCGTTTTATACTGGGAAACCTACAGGCGGGAAGTTTATCAATGGTGCGCCTATATTTGCTGCTGAGGTGCGAAGCGAAAATGATTACGGTGATAAGGCTGAGAAAGATATGGCTAGTAAACGCCGTGATTATTTTGCAGCTGGTACTTTGGTAGTTTGGGATGTAGATGTACTTAAAGAAGAAGTTATTAGAGTATATCGTGCTACTAATCCTGAAGAACCGCAAGTATATCGCCGTGATGAGATGGCTGAAGCTGAACCCGCAGTGCCAGGATGGACTATGTTAGTGGATAATTTGTTTATTTAGCGATCGCCTGCATACTATTATAAAATAATAGCTTGACAAGTGCGTCAACTTAGGCATCAATTTTCGCTATCGGTTAAAATAGCAACAATGTAAATATTAAAACAATGGCTGAAACTGGCAGAATCAGGGTTGCTAAAGATAAGGCTGAGTTGGTGAAAGATTTAACATCTTCCGATGGTGGAACAGGGCCTTTTAATACTTTTGCTGATGTGATTGTGTTTGCAGCAGCTTTGGGTGCAAAGCATAAAAAACGAGTGGCTTTAGGAGAGATTTCTAAAAGAGAACCATCGCCAATCAGAATAGAGTATTTTGCCTCAATGGGAAATGATATTTTAATAAAATTATTAGCAATTAATGAAACTAAAGATATAAAAACACTATCTATCAATGAAGAAGAATATGAAAGACAACGCAATCATATATTTGAAGAGTACGCTAATGGGGGACTGGAAATTTTGCAAAATGAGTTGCGTGGATCAGTAGATTATGCAGAGCGAATTTTATTATTTATCAGTTATGAGCGAATGAATAATGAAGAGCAAGATGAGGAATTTAATTTAACAAAATTCCTATCTTGATTTTTAATTATGCTCATAAGTAATGATTTATATCCATTCAAGTCGGACTTTTACTATCTTGACTGCATCCGTTACAGCATTTGCAGCAGTAGATAACTTATAAGGCTTATCTGGGTTTTTAGGTTTAGGATCTATTCTAACTACATTATCCTTCCAAAGTTGGTTTTCTCTTGACCAATCTAGTTGTGCTAGTTGTAAAACTTTTTCTTCATTAAAAAAATTGTTTTCTGAATCGTATATGTAGTGCAATAAACGCCCTAAAACTTCCAGCCCCACGCTTACACCTAGAATACAGTCTTCTTTAAATGCAGCTACTTCATCTATTGTTAATTCTTCAACAGTTGTATCAGCAATATACTCAGTATTACTGCATTCTGATAAAAATCGATTAAGACAAATAACCAAAGCATCAGATGCTTGATAAACATCATAATCTCGAAGCTGATTACTTGGATCGTTAGTAAAAACACAACTTACAAATCTAGCTATAAAATTAGTTGTGTAAATCAGCTTTTGTTTAGTTGCAGGACTTGATTTAATCTTTTCTGTCTTATCCAGAAACATTGGTACTCGTTTTATTAATTCTTTAGTAATACCAACTCGACCAGAGAACTCACCAAATGATAATAATAATGATTTATCTAGTTGTTTGGTTTGAGCCATGTCTCTGAAATCTGCCTGACACTGTTGAAAGTCACCCTCTAAAACTAGAGTAATTGCAAAATCATCATCACTGATTAAGTGGCTTTCAGTACTTTCTATCAATTCGTGAATTGCACGTTTACGGTGCTGTCCATCTGTTATATCTAATTTGACTCCACGACGAATAACAACTAGACAAATGCCCCTACCCAGTTCAAGAATTGTTATATCTTTTGGAGCTACATTAGCAGTCAAAGTTCCTACAATCCAAGGTTTTTCTTTTCGGGAACGATCAACAATATATTTTTTAATTTCATCAGCATGACCTTTAACCTCTGGGCGATTTTTACCAGAATCAGGATCATTCCCAGTGGATGGTTTAGCTTGGAGAAGACCAGAAAAGTCACTCGCAGGTACATTAATTTGCAGCATGGTACGCTTTCCCTGCCTAAAAATGAGTCCTGGATAGCAGCGATCGCGATGATATTGTGAGAAAAATGGCTCAATAAAGGAGCTAAACTGAGCTTTCATCTGAGGAGAAATGCTATTACTACCATCCTCAATTGGTTGAGCCATATAAATACCTAATAGAAATTAGTAGATGTTAGCAAACATGATATGCAACCCTTATAGACTGTAGCATCGGTAAAAACCACACTGAAAAATCCATACTTAACTTGGCTAGTTCAGAATATGTGGAAGTCCTACCGCTTTTGGTTCGACAAACTCCCCATCAAAACTTATAGTTTTATCTTCCACAGTCCTAGCATCCGCTAAAACCTTACGCAATTCAGCACGTTCCATCTGATCCTGAATTCCACCTAGGACATAAACCAATAACTTCGCCGCCAAATCTCGTCCAGCAACTTGCACCCGCTTTTTATTTGGGTCATACAAAACCCCATACCACAGAGATTGGGGATACTCCATACCACTAAAGCCGCCTTGTTGGTCAAACTTCCGCAACTTCTTAAAAATATCTGCTAGGGAAAAACCTTTTTTAAATACCAAAATTCCCAAAGCTTGCGCTAATGCAACTTGAGCAACCGGACGGAAAAGCATATTTCCTTCACCTCCATCTTTCTCAAAGCTGAACCGCCGTAAAGCTGGTGTATCCTCGTGTTCTAAAATTTTATAACTGGAAAGACTAGCTAAATAATCAAATAGCTTGTTAAATTCCTCAATTCCCTGCTCAAGTTCTTCATCCTCTGGACGCATGGGAATTAGACCTTTCTCCAAGGGTTTCCAGTGAGGAAACTTTTGAGCCAAATATCGCTCAGACATATCTTGCAGAGCTTGCAATGTCGTCAAAACTGTAGAATTGGAAGCCACTGTTGCACTATTCCAATTAACACGGGGATTGCGCTCTTGTCGTTGTTCTAATAGTGGATGTGTAACTGCAATTTTTCTAGCAACGATCGCAAAACCATCATCTTCATTCAACTGTGTTAACTGACCTTTAGTCAAGGGTGCAGCCATCAGGTTCACATGAACAAAAATCGATCTCACCCTCCGCCTCGCCTCGGTGCGAGTTTCCCCAAGCGCTACCGCACAGATGAACTCAATACCAATTTTTTCCTTGGGTAAATTTTGCAAGTAAGCAAGGTCTACTTGGTATTTGTCAATCAAATCATTTACTGTAATAAAACTGTCATCAGCACCTTTATCTTTTTTATAGCGCTGGAGTTTACGAGTTTTGATTAACTCCATCAATCCTTGCACCCCCATTAATCGATGTTGACCATCTAGTGCATAAATGGTTACATCATCCTCAGAAATATTTAGTAGACCTACCTGATTTTCTTTATCTAAGGGTATAAAATCAGTCGTAGACTTGGTGGCGCGTCCTTCGCTATCCCACTCAGCAGCTTTGGGATTATCCACCCACGGTTGATTAATTACAACCAACACTGGTGGAAACTTATGGTTGTGTCTAGCCGCTAAATACTGGACTAGAGGTGCTTGACGTGACCAATCAAGGGGACGCTGCTGAATTTCATCGATACTATCCGCGTCAATCTCAACATTATCAGTTTCTGGATTATACTTTTTTTGAAACAGAGGTAAGCCAGAGGCGAAGTGAACACGACCTGCAAACCATTCCAGGGTAACAGAACTAACATAAGCCTCAGTCCCACCCATCTCGGTTTTTTGAACGAAAATCTGATCTTTTCTCCCTAAAAACTTCTCTAGGAGTAAAGCTAGTACTTGTTTTTCCTTGTTTTCTCGTTCCAGGTACTCTTTAGCGATGTCAGCAGTTGGGTTGTCTTTCATGTTTATTTTTAAAAATAACAGGATATAAAGCAGCTTACATTGTCTAAAACATTCATACCCAATCTTTATATTTTTAAAAACTTTTAAAAATGCTATACTATAGGGCTGATCACCAAACAACTAATAACTAAAAGTTGCAGTTATTGCGGTTATATATAATACAGGTAAAATCTCAACAAAGTCCGTGTAGGCGGACTTTGTTTGTGTGCCAGTAAATTTTGGTGGGAGGGGCGTTTATCGGTCGCCCAGATAAAAGAATTAAAGAAAATGCTTGTTCAGATAGGGAGGAGATAAATGGCTACAGCACAACAGCCAGAAAATAAAGTTCAGGAAACGCGTACTGTAGCAGATTTAGTGGAAGATATCCAAGCTCTCACCACTGAAATTCAAGAATTGTACTGTTTAGATGAGATACCTTGGGTTGTAGGTTACTCAGGAGGTAAAGATAGTTCATGTATACTGCAATTGGTTTGGAATGCGATCGCAGCACTCCCACCTCAAAAGCGAACTAAAACAATATATGTGATTACTACAGACACACTGGTAGAAAATCCGATCGTTGCTGCTTGGGTACGCAATTCTCTAAAACAGATGAAATCTGAGGCCCAAGTGCAAGGATTACCATTTGAACCCCATTTGCTACAGCCAGATTTTAAAGAAACATTTTGGGTAGGCTTGATTGGTAAAGGTTATCCAGCACCCAGAGGAAAATTTCGTTGGTGTACAGAACGCCTCAAAATTAATCCCTCTAACCGCTTTATTCGTGATGTGATCCGAGCGAGTGGAGAAGCGATCGTTGTTTTGGGGACTCGCAAAGCTGAAAGCACAAAACGTGCTAGCCGAATGAAAAAATTGGAAGCCCAACGGGTACGCGATCGCCTCAGTCCTAATATGAACTTGCCAAATTCTTTAGTTTATAGCCCTATTGAAGACTGGCAAAATGATGAAGTCTGGATTTATCTCATGCAGTGGGAAAACCCTTGGGGGTACAGCAATAAAGATTTATTTACCATGTATCGAGGTGCTTCTGCTGATAATGAATGTCCTTTAGTTGTCGATACATCTACCCCTAGTTGTGGTAGCTCTCGTTTTGGTTGCTGGGTTTGCACGCTGGTTAGTCAAGATAAATCGCTGGCGGCGATGATTCAAAATGATGAAGAGAAAGAGTGGATGCAACCTTTACTTGATTTCCGTAAAGAATTGGATGCTGAAGAAACCCGTGATAAAAGAGATTTCCGACGTAGAAATGGTGGTGTCCAACTTTATGAACGTAACTTAGAAGATGGGACATCTATTGAACCTATTCCTGGCCCATTTATTAAAGAAGCGCGGGAGGATTGGCTAAGAAAGCTGCTTACAGTTCAAAAACAAATTCGTCAAACAGCGCCAGAAAATATGCGCGACATCACCCTAATTACTCTAGAAGAAATGAGCGAAATTCGCCGCATTTGGCTAGAAGAAAGACACGAATTTGATGATAGCTTACCCCGGATTTATCAAGAAGTGACTGGCGAAGAATTTCAAGACCCCCGTCCTGGCGCTGACTATAGCCTACTAGGTCGTGATGAATGGATAGTATTAGAAGAAATCTGTGAAGGTGACGCGATGCACTTGGAACTCATGGCGAAATTATTAGACACAGAACGCCAGTATCGCAAAAAGACTCGTCGTGTGGGAATATACGAAACCCTAGAAAAATGTTTTAATACGAGTTCCCGTTCTCCAGAAGACGCAATTAAAAATGCTCGTTTGAAACGCGAATTAAGCGAAGCAGTTAGTCAAGGTGATGTTGCAAAAGTCAAGCAAATGACTTTGGGGGATGTTGCAGCAATCAATGAAGTAGATGAAGGTGAAAGCGAAAGTGATGAACAGGTAAGTTGGGCAAGTATGAAATTTAAAAAGGAAGATTCAGAAGAATAACAAGAAACCCGGCGATTGGAAATCGCGGCTACACAGACGAAACCCACCTTTCCTTCCCTACAGAAGGCTGCGCGAAAGTGGGTTGAACAAAAATGAAGTCAAATTTTACGCAATTGTATGATACGCAAGAATAAATAAAACTATATTACGCAATGTAAATAATTTACATTTGCTCGTAGTGAGGGCTTCAGCCCTATTTTGTTCGGGTAGCGGACGCACCAGAAGGCTGAAGCCCTCACTACAAACTTTTAACTGGTATTTAATAATTTTAAAAATCAATGATATTTCTTGAACTCGTATTACAAAACTTTGGCCCATACAGTGGGAAACAGGTAATCAATCTTAACCCAAAAATTGATGAGGAAAACTCGCGTCCAATTATCCTCTTAGGTGGCATGAATGGCGGCGGAAAAACTACGCTTATGGATGCCATTCGTCTTGCTCTTTATGGCCCCCGTGCCCAATGTTCTACCCGTGGTAATTTAAGTTATAACGATTTCCTCAATCAATGTGTTAACAACAAAGCGGAAAGTGCGGTCTTAGGGTCTCCCCAAGAGGAGCAACTTTCCAAGAGAATAGATCCAGTTGCAGACACCCGTATTGAATTACTTTTTGAACATATTGAAAACGATAAACCAATAAAATACCGTGTTGTGCGTAGTTGGACAAAAAATCCTAAAGATGGTAAAGATACATTAGGTATTTTAGGGGACAGTGATACCTGGCCTGATGCTTTAGTTAATATCTGGGATGAATATATTGAAAATCTTCTGCCGTTAGGTATTTCTAACTTATTTCTCTTTGATGGTGAACAGGTTAAAGAACTCGCAGAACAAGAAATACCACCACCAGTTGTAGTAGACGCAATACGTGGACTTTTAGGGCTAGAGTTAGCAGATCGTTTAGCAGTTGATTTAGATATTTTAGTTAACCGTAAACTTAAAGAAGTTGGTAATAGTAAGGATTTAGCAAACTTAGAGGAAATTGAAACTAGGTTAACCCAACAGCAAGAAGGTTATCAAACAACAGTAGAAAAATTAGAAACTCTCAAAAATCAGGTAGAAGAGTTAGAACAAAAGCAGCAAGAGGCCTTTGATAAATTTATTTCTGAAGGTGGGAAGATTGCAGCAGAACGCAATCAACTAGAACTACAGCAGGATACAAAAACTGCGGAAATTGAACAAGTACGTCAATTAATCTGTGAATTGGCTGCTGATGTTTTACCTCTGGCATTAATTCCCAATTTGCTTAATCAGGCGCAAGCACAGGGTGAAAAAGAATTTCGTCATCAACAGATACAAATCTCCAAAGATTTGTTAATTGAGCGAGATCAGCGCTTATTGACTTGGCTAAATCAAGTAGAAGTTTCTCCGATAGAAGTTGAAAAAATCCAATTATTTTTAATTCAAGATGTAGATAGTTTATATGCAAAGACTATCCAGACAGAAGCACCTTGGCTATTAGCTGATGATGAAACTTTAAGTCAGCTAGATAATCTCATATATCATTTACAAAATTCTAAACTTTTTGCAAAAGAGAAACTAGCTATTCTCAAAAATAAAGAAGAAGAAATTCATACTCTAGAAAGGCAAGTGCAAACAGCAGCAGCACCAGAAGATTATACAAAGCTGCGTCAAGCATTAGAATCGGCACAGAATCAAGTTGTTGAAGCTAAAGCAAATTACGAAACAATCCGCCGTCGTTTAGCTGAATTGGAAACTATTATTGCCAAATCAAAAAAGGAATTAAGTGATTATACTGTAGAAAATATTAAACATAAAAATAGCGAACATATTATTACTTCAGCAGCAAAAGTTCAAGACACACTCAAGATTTTTCGTGAAAAATTAACTCTGCGAAAACTCAATAAATTAGAGGAGGAAGTTAAAAACTGCTTCCTTTATCTCCTGCACAAATCAGACTTAGTGCATCGCATTACCATTGATACAAAGACTTTTAGCCTTTTGCTTTACGATTTAAATGGTAAACCTGTCCCTAAACATCGCCTCTCTGCTGGCGAAAAACAACTACTAGCAATCGCCTTCCTCTGGGGTTTAGCCAAAGTCTCTGGACACCGCTTACCAGTAGCAATCGATACGCCATTAGGTAGGCTCGACTCATCCCACCGCAGCAACTTAGTTGAGCGTTACTTCCCCGCCGCCAGCCATCAAGTAATTTTGCTTTCTACCGACACCGAGATTGGAAAGAAAGAAGTAGAAACACTGCGAGAAAACGAAGCGATCGCTCGTGAATATCTGCTCAAATACGACTCCTCCACCCGCCAAACAACTATCCAATCAGGATATTTTTGGTAGTAAATATTATTAAAAAATTGAGCGATCGTAGTTTCAAAATTATGGAATCACCAATAGAACGTATTCGTCTCTCCCAAACAGCCAAAGACCAACTTACCAAACTTAAGCGCAACACTAAAATCGACCAATGGAATATCTTATGCCGTTGGGCGTTTTGTCGTTCCCTTGCAGAAGCGACCGCACCCTCCCCCGTCCCAATTCCCCAAGATAGCAACGTCGAAATGACTTGGCGCGTCTTTGGCGGCGAAATGTCCGATATACTGCTCCTCGCCCTCAAGCAACGCTGTCACAATGACGGCTATCCCACCGACAAAGAAACCCTCGCCACCCAATTCCGTCTACACTTACATCGTGGTATTGGCTACTTAGCAGGCGATCCAAATATCAAGAAAATTGAAGATTTAATTGAACTGGCGGTTAAAAATTGAAAGGATATTAGTTGACTGTTAACTGTTCACTGTTAACTGACAACTAATATTATGGCTGAAGCGCTAGAAATTGAGCGTCATAGAGCTGCGATCGCTCGCACTGATTTATCTCGCCCCGTGCGATTGGCTATAGAATGGGCAATCCTACATCAAGACACCACTTTTTTTGATTACGGTTGCGGCTACGGTGGTGATGTCCAACGAGTAAAAAACTTAGGCTACACCAGTGCAGGCTGGGATCCTTACTACCATCCCGATGTCCCATGCACTCCCGCCGATGTGGTCAACTTGGGGTATGTCCTCAACGTCATTGAAGACGCAGAAGAACGCCGTAAAAGCCTTCACCAAGCCTGGGAACTCACCGGGAAAGTTTTAATTGTCGCGGCTCAAATCCTGATTAACGCTCCCAGCAAAACTCAACTTGCTTACAATGATGGCATTGTGACGCGCCGCAATACTTTTCAGAAATATTACGAACAAGAAGAACTTAAAACTTATATTGATGAAGTCTTAAATGTCGATGCAGTACCGATCGCTTTAGGTGTCTACTTTGTTTTTCGAGATGAAGCTGAAAAAGAAAGTTACAAAGCTATCCGCTTCTTTTCTGCAACTTCTACACCGCGAGTCCGCATCCCCGTTAAGCGGTTTGAAGACTATCAAGAACAACTGCAACCATTAATGGCTTTTTTTACCAAGCGCGGTAGACTACCTGTTAAAGGTGAATTGGAAAATGAACAGGAATTACTGAGTGAATTTGGTAACTTTCGCCGCGCCTTTGGTGTAGTTTTGCAAGCCACTGACGAGGAAGAATGGGATGCGATCGCTTACCGTCGTTCTCTAGATATCCAAGTTTATCTCGCGCTCACCCACTTTGATCAACGCCCTGCATGGCAGAAACTAGCCCCAGAAATACGTCACGATATCAAAGCCTTCTTTAGTAGCTATGAGGAAGCGTGCCTTGTAGCCGACCAAAAACTTTTCAGCTTAGGTAAACCTGGGGTAATTCAAACTGCGTGCGAAAAAAGCAAAATTGGTAAACATACACGCGGTGCGCTTTACATCCATGTTTCGGCATTAGCAGCACTTGACCCTGTACTACGAATTTGTGAAGGTTGCGCTAGCCGTACCATTGGGCGTGTCGATGAAGCCACATTAATCAAATATCATACTGATAAGCCGCAAATATCCTATCTGTCTTACCCCGAATTCGATACTGATCCCCATCCGGCATTAAAAGCCAGCATCGGTATTGATTTAAAAACCCTGTTCATAACTCATCGAGACTACGAAACTAGGGCAAATCCGCCGATTTTACACCGTAAGGAAACATTTGTTACCAGCAACTACCCACGCTACGAAGAATTTGCTAAACTCACTCAACAAGAACAGGAATTAGGGCTGCTTAACCAAAAAAGCGACATTGGTACGCGTGAAGGTTGGAAAAAATGCCTTGCTGCACACAGAGTAGAAATCAGGGGGCATCAGGTTCATCCAATTCAGGAAAGTTAAGGAAAAGCTAAGACTTTCAGGACATTCTTGATGAGCATATCAGCCAAGAAGATTGGGTACAAACTGGCGTATATGCATGAGATGGTATAGCAGGTGTGGCAAGATAACTGCAATTAGCTTACCAATTTTACGTGAAGCGTACAGCTTTATAATTCCTGCAAACTTTGCATGATAGGCGCTTGCTGTATCCGATAACGTGCATTCTTAAGTGAAATTAATCCAAGGTGATAAGGAATGTCTAAACAATGAGAGAAATGCAAGCACTGCGACTAGCTGTCCAAAGTCGTAAGATGGGTGCTTTGTTATTGCTAGGTTTTGCATCTGGGTTGCCGTTGTTTTTAACTAGTAGAACGTTGCAGTTGTGGATGCAAGATGCCAAGGTTGATATAGGGAAAATTACTTTATTTGGTCTGCTGGCTTTGCCTTATTCCCTGAAATTCTTATGGTCACCTTTATTAGATAGATTTATACCGCCAGTTCTAGGAGGAAGGCGGGGTTGGCTAGTAATTACGCAACTGGGATTAGCATTAGCGATCGCACTTCTAGCATTACAACAACCTGCCCAAAATGACCAAGTACTACAAGTTTTGGCACTCAACTGTCTGATCATCACTTTTTTAAGTGCCACCCAAGACATTGCCGGTGATGCGTACCGCACGGACATTTTAAATCCCCTAGAATCCAAAACAGGTGCATCAGTCTGGGTTCTAGGCTATCGTTTAGCCCTGTTTATTACCAGTTCCTTAGCTTTAGTTCTAGCAGATCATATCCCTTGGAATGGTGTTTACTTACTCATGGCAGCTTTAATGGCAGGGAGTATACTGACAACTTTATGGGCACCAGCAGAACCAAAGATCCGCGACAACATACAAAAAGCTGCACCCCTATCTTTCAAAGATGTCATTTTTCTGCTATTTATAACTGTGTTGGTAGTTGGATTAATCGGAGGTGTATTTGTCGGCTTTATCTCCTTACCTATATTTTATTGGCTATTAGCAACTTTGATATTAGCCTGGATAGTCACATCTTTGTTATTACCAACAGAGTTATTAGGTGAGGTAAGAGAAGATACTCCGCCCCAAAATTTACAAGAAGCAATTTTCCTACCATTCAAGGAATTCTTTCACCGATTTGGGCTTCCTCAAGGTAGCGTCATCCTAGTTTTTATCGTCCTCTATAAGCTAGGTGATTCTTTGGTGGGAATCACAGCGAATTTATTTTTGCGGGAAATCAGTTTTACCAAAACTGAGATTGGGGCAATTCAAGCTGGAATCGGCTTTATAGCCACGACAGTCGGCGTATTAGTCGGTGGCGTCATTATGACTAGAATTAACCTCAATCGCAGTTTATGGATATTTGGCATACTGCAATTATTGAGTAACTTGGGTTATTATGCGTTAGCGGTTGCTGGCAAAGATTATTCGCTTTTAGTGTTGGCAGTGAACATCGAAAACTTCAGTGCTGGATTAGTCACAGTTGCTACAGTTGCATTTTTAATGAACCTTTGTAACCACCGCTTTACAACTACTCAGTTTGCTTTATTCTCTAGCTTAATGGCTATTAGTAGAGACGTTCTTTCAGCTCCTGCCGGAGATTGGGCTAAGGCCACAGGCTGGCCCTCATTTTTCTTACTAACCCTAGTAGCAGCCTTACCTGGATTGCTACTTTTACCGTTAGTTGCCCCCTGGAACCCTCAGCTAGTAGCAGTATCCAGACCAGGACTTGAGGAAGAAGAAGAGGATATATGGGGAATCAAGTAGTTATTGCTGTCGGCACATTCATCCTCTTACTCACTGGTTTATTACTTGGGTATGTTCTCTCACAGTTAGTTCTGGGATTTCTAGCATTTAACCTTTTAACTTTTTTCGGAACACTCAGCCTAATTTTAATTTTTGGTACACTTTATTACGTTTTATTTTGGCAGTTGCGGAGAGATCAGTCCCGACCATTAACTAGAAATGAAGGTATAGCAAACCAGGTAGACGATGGTGGATCTGATAGCTATCTCAAAAACAGGCTAATCGCTAAATTATCCGGTGACACTGCTGCTGCCGAACGGTTAATTGAACAAGCAAAGGAGACTTATCCTGGGATGCCGGAGAATTGGTATTGTGAAAGAGTACTTGATGACTTAGAGCGCGATCGCCAATAGTCCCGAAGCAGGGGAGATGAGGGAGATGAGGGAGCAGGGGGAGCAGGAGAAGAATAACAATGCCCCATACCCAGTTGCCCTGAGCGACTTGTGCCGAGCGAAGCCGAGGTAAGCCGAAGGGATGCCCAATTCCCCATTCCCCATACACAGAAAATCGCTAAAATAAATCAAGAAGACTTCACAAATCTTCAGCTAGGCTCTCATAAAAGTTCAGAGCTTCTTGCAATTAAAATATGGCTATTTTTCGTCAATACATCGCCCCACTGCTTGCAGTATTAGTATTTTTCTTTGCCCTAGTGGCAGTCAGCGCCCGGATTTTTTTACCCTCTGATATGGCAGCACCCGCACCAATTGAAGAGGTGGGAGTAAGTTCTCAACCCACTCCTGCTAATTTGCCACCAGCAGCACATAACTTAGTTAGCTAAGTCAATAAACGTATTTAAGTGTCTGAGCAACTACTACCTGGATATATTATTCGCCGTGGTTCTACTTTGGATCGGACGCTGCTGCTGAAATTCATGCAGCGAACTTACCAGGATCTCTTTCCCAATGAGAATTTTTCCCACCTAGAGCAAACAGTTAAGCAATACTTTTCTAGCGATACGCCCTTGTGGTGGGTAGAAGAGGAGAGGGAGCAGGGGGAAATTCCTCTTCTGAGCACCCTTCCCCCTGCACCTCTGCCTCCTCCCCATCCCCCATTGCCACTTGCCCTGAGCGTTCGCGTAGCGTCTCCAAGAGTTGCCGAAGGGATGCCCAATGCCCATCCCCCTATAGCCTGCCTCTGGGTGGGCAATGCCATAGATCAAGTGCAGGGTAATCGTCATGCTCATATCTTTATCCTCTACGTTGTACCAGAATATCGGCGACGGGGTATTGGTACAGCCTTAATGCAATATGTGGAAAATTGGGCTATTCAAAGAGGCGATCGCCAGATTGGATTGCAAGTGTTTCAATCCAACAAACCTGCATTAAATCTTTACAATCAGTTAGGTTATCAAACCCAATCCCTGTGGATGGTAAAATTCCTGAGTGCAGAAAAATAAATTACAGGATAGCAGTAACATACTTAAGCGTCTGAGTTATGGCGTTGCTCGTTTGAATAAAACTCAACGAGGAGAAAGGAAAGTGTATAATTACGCAACGAATACTTATAAAGCTTTAACTTATTGGCGCGGGGGATTATGTGTTAATCCCTAAAGGGATTGAAATGAAATTATGTATGACGAAGAAGATCTAAGCCTACTAGATATTGAGGAGGAGCTAGAAAGCCCCCTAGATAAAATAGAGCCGCTAACTGCCGAATCAGTTGTGGCAAAGCCAGATCCAGAAGTGATGCTAGCCCTGCTGGAAAATCCCCAGGCCCAGCAAAGAATGTTAGCAGCGCGTGCTTTTTGTGATATAGAAGATGCGCGTGCTACCCCGCATCTGATTCGCCTATTAAGTGATACCTGTCCCTTAGTGCGGGTGAGTGCAGCCTATGGGCTCGGACGCAATCCTAGTTTAGAGGCAGTGAATCCGTTAATTGCTCAACTAAACAGTGATTGGAACGGCTATGTGCGTAAAGGCGTTGTTTGGGCTTTAGGAAACTGTCGCGATCGCCGTTGTTTACCGCCCCTAGCAGATGCCCTCAGAACTGACATTTCCGCAGTGCGTTTGTGGGCTGCTAGCGCCTTAGCACAAATGGCAGAAGTGAGTTATGAAGCAGTTATAGGGGCAATACCGCCATTAATTGAAGCCTTAGTTAAAGATCCCGTGGCAGCAGTGCGGAGTAACAGTGCTTGGGCAATTGGTCAACTGTGCCGCGAACTGCCTTCTAATGTAGTTTATGCCACAGCGATCGACGCCTTAATTCAAGCCTTTGCCGAAGACCAAGATTTAGGAGTACGGGCAGACGCCAAAGCTTCACTGTTAGGAGTGGGTGATCCCCGTGGCTTGCAGCTGATTGAAACCCTTGAACAAGAAGGGTGGTTTTGATTTGGGCATCCCTTCGGCAACTATTGGAGACGCACTCACGTTCGCTCAGAGTAAGTGAGCATTGGGCATAGGGAAAGACTTGTTGCAAGTTCTCACCTCTTGTCACCTTGTCCCCAAGTCTTCCCTGCCTCCCCTACTCCCCTTACTCCCCTGCTCCCTCATCCACTTCCCCTGTCCTTACTGACTATCAGCTACAGGTTTGACCAAATTTAAATCATAGGGGCGTTCCGTATCATCTTCGCCCAAATATTCACCATTTTGAATTTCCAGAATAATTAACGGAATCTGTCCAGGATTTTCTACCTTATGTAGAGTTGCTGCGGGAACATAAGTTGATTCGTTTCGATTCAGTAATATTTCTTTTTCTCCACAAGTCACCTTAGCTACACCAGAGACTACAACCCAATGTTCATTGCGGTGATAATGAATTTGTGGTTTAATTCCGTGCCTGGGCTTAATTTCAAGACGACTAATTCTATAAGTTTTTCCCTCCTCGATCACCTCTACTTCACCCCAGTATCGTGTACCTGAATGTGGAGACAATTCGTTGATATTTGACTGAGTATTATTTTCATTAGGAGTCATAATTAATTTCTCAACCAGATGAGTATTAGTATTTTTAAGTAATTTATCCTAAACAGGATAAACCTGGGTAGGGAGATGCAGCCACAACATTCCTATTGATGACAACTGCTCTAACTTTACTCTAAGCAACAGATGCTATCCGTGAATTTTTAAATGTCTGAATGCACCAATTGCTTAACCGCCCGTATACTGAATCCGATAAATCCGATTATTGGCTTCTTCTGTTACTAATAGACTGCCATCTGGTAACATGAGTAAACCTACAGGTCGTCCCCAAGTGGTTGGTACAGAAGGATTTAGCAAAAATCCTGTGAGAAAGTCTTCGTAATAGCCAAGCGATCGCCCTTTAGCATCGAAGGGAACAAACACAATTTTATAACCAGTACCGCGATCGCGGTTCCAAGAACCACGAAAAGCAGCAAAAGCACCATTCCGGTATTTTTCTGGAAACGTTTTACCATCATAAAACTGTAAACCCAATGCTGCTGAGTGCGCCTGGAACAGCACATCTGGCGTTTGAGTACGGGCTGCTAGGTCTGGGCGTTTACTTTTGCCATCCGTCTTTTGGCGCGGATCTAGGTTGTTTGGTGTCAGATAAGCATAAGGCCAGCCGTAAAATGCCCCCTGCTTAACGCGTGTAAGATAATCTGGAACCAAATCATCACCGATTCCATCGCGTTCGTTGACAGTGGCGTAAAGTTCCTTAGTTACAGGATGAAAGTCTAAACCAACCGGATTACGTAAGCCAGAAGCAAAAGTTTGTTGCTGGGAACCATCCAAATTCATCACCTGTACTGAAGCCCGTGGTAGGGGTTCTTCATCAACATTGGTTCCTGAACCAACTGAAACATATAATTTATTGCCATTGGGCGAAATAATAACATTGCGCGTCCAATGGTTGTTATAACCTTGAGAAGGCAAGTCGGCGATTTTTTTTCCCTTGTTTGTAATATTCTTTTGACCTTTCTTATAGGGAAAACGTAGTACAGCATCTGTGTTCCCCAGAAAAAAGGAATTACCAGCAAAAGCCATACCAAAGGGTCTATTGAGTCCGTTGTCCCTACTAGCAAAGGTTTCTCGAACGTCGGCTACACCATCACCCTTGCTGTCACGTAACAGACGAATGCGGTTTTGCCTGGTTTCAGTCACCAATACGTCACCGCTAGGGGTTAAAGCTAGCCAGCGTGGGGCATCTAAACCTTGTGCAAAGACGTTAACTGTAAAGCCTGGTGGTACGCGCAACACCGGATTTTGCGGAATGGGCACAACCTCAGGTTGCTTAGAGGCACTTTCTGTTGCGAAGGGTGCTGGTAAATTCTTCAGATTCACCCGGATGCGCGTAGGTGAAAATGCTTCAGTCCGAACGATATCTTTTGACTGTGTAGGATTCTGTGTCAGTTGAGCAGAAGGTAGAGATGTTTGTGGTATAGGATTATCTGAGGAAGCGCGAGTCTGGTTACAGCCTGCTACCAGGGTCAGTAAAAAAACTGGCAGCAAGAAACGCGCAAAGACTTTCATGGCGGTAGACACTACGACACAATTTTCTTACTTTAGACTTGAGACTGAATAATTGTCGCCAGTCTAAAGTCCAATTTTTCTAAGTTAGTCACCCGATTAATTTACTCCCCCATTCCTAATCCCCACTTGCCCTGAGCGACTTGTGCCGACTTGTACCGAGCGAAGCCGAGGTAGCGACTTGTACTGAGCGTAGTCGAAGTAAGCCGAGGTAAGCCGAAGGGATACCTAATCTCCAATCTTCATATATATAGGACTAGCATTTGATTTCTGAAAAAACTCCGTACATTTGAAGAGTGGC
>NZ_CAXTNP010000083.1:0-27571 GCF_964245575.1 uncultured Nostoc sp.
ATGGCTTTTTTGTAATGTGCGATCGCTTCTTGTGGTTTACCTTGATCGTCGAGAGTATTTGCCAAAGCAATATAAGCTTGGGCAAAGTTAGGTTCTAGTTCAATTGCTTTCCGAAAAGCCGCCTCTGCTCCTTTGAAATCTCCTTGTTTGTAGAGATTGGTTCCTTGCTTGAAGTTAGCAACTGCGTTTTTGCTCTGAGGAACTGCGGACTGTGCATCATGAATTTTTGAGAAAACAACGCCAACATCTTTACCAAAGGCACTATTCCCATTACTCAAATATAAGCAGATAATAGCTGCTACCAGTAGATTCTTGTTTTTCAGCATTTTTATTCTTTTACAAATATTGGAGCATAAAGCCCATCAACAAGAGTAAGTAAGTGGGTCAAATTAAATATAAAACCTCACCCTACCTCCGGTTTCCCTCTTTGAACTCACAAAGAGGGATTGAGGGTGAGGTTTGATCTTATGTTTATTAGCCCAAGTTGTTCGCACATTTTAAATTTACTATTATCCTGTCTGAAGATAGGACTTACGCAAACAATAGCCGAAACCCTTGTTTTCACGTTGGGGCAATTCATGAATTGCCCCAGATCGCGTGTACTTTTGCGTAAGTCCTATAAGAGAATGCGATTCTAAAAAAAAAGGACTTTGATAAAGAGTTAAGCTGTAACTGAACTGTATTGGGACATAATTACGGCAGACACTGGGAAATTGCAAAACAAAAGCCATTCTCCCTATTATGAGGAGAATTGTCAAAAAATTAGGGGACGGAACAGGAAAATTAATCTCCGCAATTCTCGCTCAACTTAAGATTGGCTTGACTTAGCACTCATTTTATCTAACAGTTCAGTGATTTTTTTAGCTTTTTCAGGTTGGCGTTGTTTTTGCAATAAATCTTTAGCTTGTCGCAGGTTAATTTTAGCTTCATCTTCTCGCTCTTGCTGCATAAGAATATTTGCTAGACGCAAGTAAGCATCAGGATTTTTCGGACTGCGGCGAATCACTTCCCGGAATAATTCTGTTGCTTCCTCTACTTGGCCTTGCTGGTTTAAAACATCTCCCAAAAACAAACGCACCACATCATTAGTAGAGTTGAGGGAAATCACCTTCCGAAAGGCTGCTTCTGCACCTTGGTAATCTTTTGCTTGAGAAAGATTGATTCCTTTTTGAAACAAGTCTGAGGTAATCAATGTTTTCCAAGCGAAATAGCTAAGAATTGACAGACTAAGAACAACTACAAGAGCAGGGATAATAGAACTAGTGGGAAAGGTTTCTAGCATTGTCTAAGCCAAAAGGCAGGCGATAGGAAAAATTAAATATTCGATAAAAAATAGTTTCCAGATAAATTGATAGAATTGAGCGATCGCACTTTTATCTTGTAAGTCTACCGCCAAACTCCGCAACCACATCCAAACTAGCAGCGCTAAATGAGTAATTACCAGAAATATGGGGTTAACTGAGGCCACACGTAGCACACCAACTAGAATTATCCCCAAATAGCAGACAGTTATCACCCAAAGAGCTAGATTAAATACAGCTTGCGAACCGAGTTTGATAGTGAAAGTAGAGATATTATAGAGGCGATCGCCTTCCATATCTGGTATATCTTTAAAGATAGCGATCGCAAAGGTAAACACCAAGATAAATAATGTCAGCACCCACACCACAGGCGGAATTACTTGGCTTTGTTTGAGTACCCAACTATAATGCAAATACAACCCTAAATTAACAATCGTGCCGCGCACCGAAAAAATACACAGCGCCGCCCAAAATGGAAACTGTTTCAAGCGAATTGGCGGTAAAGAATAAGCAGTACCAATAGCCAAACTAATTGCTACCATGCCAAATAAGAATGGCCCAGTTAGCCACGCCACAACTAGCGCCAAAATCCCAGTAAAAGCGACAATTAATTGCCCCGTCTGTTGGGAAAACTCACCTGATGCCAACGGTAAATGAGGCTTATTAATCTTGTCAATATCAACATCTTCTAATTGATTCAGCCCCACAATGTAGACATTGCCACACAGACAAGCAATCCATGCACCTAAGACAGGGAGGAGCCACTGCGGTCTTGGGGTCTCTCCAAGTCGAGCAAGTGGCAGGAGCCACTGCGGTCTTAGAGTCTCCCCAAGTCGAGCAAGTGGCGTTAGGGAATGGGGAGTAGGGAATAGGGAATCAGTAGGATTACTAATTGCAATGGCAATAAAATACAAACCCAACACACTCAGACTTGTACCAATAATCGTGTGAGGGCGAGAGAATTTCCAGAAAGCGTATAACCACTGGAAATATGATTGAACGGCTTTGCGTGGCAAAGGGCTGTTTTGAGAACTCTGGCTCATGAGTAGCTTTGATTCAATATTCTGGCTTATTGTTAACCATTGTTACAGAATTTGGTCATTAACAAGAGTCAGCCCCAACTCTTGGAGAGGCTGTGTTTCGACTTCGCTCAACATAAAGAAAGCGCTCGGGGAAGTCAAAAGTCAGGCATTCAAAAGTCAAAAGTCTAGACGCACTGTATTTTCGTAGGATAGGCAGGATGAGCAAGAGGCAGGAGTTAGGAGTTAGAATTCATGCTATTTCCCTGAATTACAGCTACAAATTATCCTCCCCTACTCCCCATAACGCTACAATCTATCAGAAAAGCAAAGAAATAGTTAAACCCAGAGTGCTTTCATGACCCAAACAGACTCATGATACAGAGCAACTAAAATTTATGGGGATTAAAAATTATTGAATTTTGAATTTTCAATTTTGAATTCGGAGCGAAGCGACGTGACGGCTGATTTAACATCTACAGTGACATTTGATTTTGTTTCCGTGCTATCCCAAGCTGCGGCTGCGTATCGAGGACACAAAGGCACACGCCCTAGTGCTGAAATATTAGTAAATGCGTTGCTACAAGCAGAAAAATCTGCCAAGCAGCAACGATTAACTTATCCGTTTGAGTCTCTTCTAGGTAAATGGCAACTTTGCTTTGCCACTGGCACTAAGAAGGTCAGAGAACGCGGGGGAATTGTATTAGGCAAGGGTTTGTATGTACCCAAGTTTATAAAAATCCATATTTCCTTTAATGCCACTTTGGAACAGGATTCAGCTAGAGGCGAAATTGGTAATCAGGTTGAATTTGGCCCAGTTTTGTTAAAGCTCACGGGGCCAGTGCAATATTTAGGTAAGAAAAATTTATTGGCGTTTGACTTTAACCAAATGCTTATCAATTTGTTTGGTCGTATTGTTTATAACAGACCAATACGTTCTGGTAAAGTTCAAACAGAAGATTTCTACAACCAGTCTATAGCTAAACTACCCTTCTTTGGCTTCTTTTTAGTGACGGAAGATTTCATTGCAGCTCGTGGCCGTGGCGGCGGATTGGCATTTTGGATTCGAGAAATTTAAAGACACTCGATTTCACCTTTGTGCCAACCATCAAACTGGACGACAACTAGACAAAATACTGTGCATATTTACTACTTCTCCAATAACTGCGATCGCAGGCGCACCAAATCCAGTTTGCTCTACCTGCTCTACAATTGTTTCTAAAGTACCAATCAATTCTTCTTGTTCTGGGCGCGTACCCCAGCGCACCAAAGCAATAGGCGTTTCTAAATTCAACCCAGCAGCACTTAACTGTTCCACAATATAAGGCAGATTGTGAATTCCCATATAAATTACAATGGTTTCGGAACCGTGGGCGATCGCATTCCAATTCACTTTTGGTCTATACTTACCCGCCGCCTCGTGACCAGTAACAAATGTGACTGAAGAACTATACAGCCGATGAGTCAATGGAATACCTGAGTATGCTGCGGCGGCAATTCCCGATGTAATACCGGGCACAACTTCTGTTGATATTCCCGCGTCGACTAATTCTTCCATCTCTTCGCCACCGCGACCAAAAATAAAAGGATCGCCACCCTTTAACCGCACCACAATTGCATGAGCCTGCGCTTTCTCAATCAGTAATTGAGTTGTTTCTTCCTGGAACAGCGAATGTTTCCCCCTCCGCTTACCAGCATTAATTTGCTCGGCTTGGGGATTAATCATTGCCAGAATTGCCGGACTCACTAAGGCATCATAGATAACTACATCTGCACATTCCAACAAACCTTTCGCCTTTAGGGTAATTAGTCCCGGATCTCCTGGCCCTGCACCTACTAAATAAACCTTTCCTAAATACTTTTTATCCTGTTTCTCTGTGCGGTTCATCTATCTGTTAAATCCCAAATTATCTCGGCTAATTCTGCACTTGCTCCTAGTGGCTCTGCCAATTGGAAATTCACCGCAGAAAATTGTAATTTTAGCTCCTCTATTGAGGCTGCGATCGCATCGGTTATTCCACCAGCAAATAAAAAGTATGGCAGAATTGCAATTTCTTTATAACCATCAGCTACTAACTCTTTCACCCGTGATTGTAAACTAGGGGGGACAGCCCAATAAGCAGCTACTGCGGGTAAACTCGCCGCCATTGCTTCCACAGTTTCTTTAGAACCTGGGCGACGGCTACCATGAGCTAAGAGAATCCATGCTTCTGCTTTTATATCAGCTGTTTGCTTTGCCAGCAATTTATCTAAATTGGGGTGAGAACCTAAATATGGTTGCAACTCAATCATGATATCTTGACCAAGAGCCTGTTGTGCTAGTGCTACTTCGGCGGGAATATCTGTCATTACATGCACTCCCGGCAATAGAAATAGCGGTACAATTTTGAGGCGATTCTGGTTTTGAGATAGTTTGCGCTCGCAAAAAGCGCTCTTGGCAAATTGTTGAATCTGCTCGTGTAAAGGCTGAGGACTCATTTCTAAAGTAGCTATACCAACCAAATGTTCGCTATTTGATGGGTTGTGGTTTTTTGGCAATTTGTTACATACCAGCTTTGCTAATTGCTGCATAGCAATTTCTGGGCGCGGATCGCGGCTTCCGTGAGATACTAGCAGATAGGCAGATGACATCGGCAAAGCTTGAACTCTCAGTGACTAATTATTATATTTTACTTAATATTAAGCTGGTGGTAATAGTTACTCTAGTGATTATTGAAACTATGATCAATTATTAAATAGAAGTATTATTAATCACTTTTATAATCTCCCCCTGCTCCCCCTGCTCCTTATTGTTTTTCAGCAGTGTAAGTATAAAATTGATCAAAAGCTCCCACCGTTTCAAATTTGTAAGAAGGTATCCAAGAGTTTATTTTTAAATCTGTACGGTAAATGCTAAAAATAATGTAATTTTGTCTTTCTGTAGTCCTGGCAAGAATTTCTTGGATTTGTGGGTTAGCCGAGTCAACCAACTTATCACAATTAAAACGAATTAAATTTTCTATGAGATTGGTAGTTTTTTTGCATACATCGGTTTTTAAGTATTCTGTCAGCCGTTGCACTGCATATTCTTCATACTCAACCTGACTGGGATTGGTCTTCGCCATTGTCACACCCAAGGCGGCGAGTCCTACTGCTGCTCCAGTATATGCAATGATGGTTAAAGGTTTCATGTTTGTAAAGTAAAATTCCTTGTAATCGTTAGACTCCAGAGACTCTAAAGCAACTGAGTCCGTTCCTTGAACAAAACCTCTTGCCCACTTGCCAAATTCTTGCTATAATTCAAATTGTTGAATGGCGAGCGTAGCCAAGTGGTTAAGGCAGTGGTTTGTGGTACCACCATTCGTGGGTTCAATTCCCATCGTTCGCCCTAAATAATTTCATATTAATATGCATACTACTGTAAAAGGTAGGTTGTGTTGTGCGAACACTCATAACCATCACTTTAACAAGGATCTGTCATTTATAGGTTTATAGACTTGAAAAGATTGCAAGGCTACTATAATTCATTAGCTTATCTTATAAAAAATGATGCATATAAGCAACATCTCTCGTTAGGATAAGACAGGAGGCAGGAGGCAAGAGGGTTTTAGCCTCGTTTCAGCCTATCGAACGAGTCCTCAATCCCTACTGCTCGATTACTTTGGCGAAGCATGAGCGAGGGAATGGATGCTGAATTTTCAAACCTTATTTGAATCGATACCGGGATTGTATATCGTCTACTCACTCGACTTTGTGATTGTCGCGGGAAGTGATGCTTACTTCCGGGCAACGAAGACAAAACGAGAACAGGTCGTTGGTCGTCCTTTATTTGAAGTTTTTCCAGACAATCCCGACGATCCAAATGCGAACGGCGTTCAGAATTTACGTGCCTCGTTGTCTAATGTAATCAAGCATCGCTTGCCTCACACGATGGCAGTGCAGAAGTATGACATTCGCCGCCCGGAATCAGAAGGGAGTGGCTTTGAAGAGCGGTACTGGATGGTAACCAACTCGCCAGTCTTTGGTGAAAACGGTGAGATGACGCATATTATTCACCGAGCCGAAGATGTTACCGAGTTGGTGCAGGTGCAGCAGCAGCAAAATGAACAGCGTCAACTCAATCAATCACTCCAAACTCGCAGCGAGCAGATGGAGATGGAAATCTATGCCATAGCGCAGGAGTTAAGGCAGGTCAACGAACAACTGCAAGCCAACGAACAGCAGCTAAAACTTGCCCTTAAAGCTAGCAAACTCGGCTCCTGGCAATTTGATCTCAAGACAAATGTTCTGTCTACTTGTGACCAGTGCAAAGTGAACTATGGTCTACCCATTGACGCTGATTTCTCGCACCAAGTTTTGATGGAGCGGATTCATCCAGAGGATCGGACTTGGGTGCAAGCGGCAATTCAAGACTCGATTACCAACCGTAGCAATTACGATGTGGAATACCGCAACGTTTGGGACGATGGCAGCACGCACTGGGTAATCGTTCGAGGGCATACGATTTACGACGAGGCGGGTAATCCTGAACGCATGGTAGGAATATCATTTGATATTACCACTCGCAAACAAGCCGAAGTTGACTTACGGGAAGCCCAGGTACAATGGGAGGCCGCTTTAGCGGCAGGAGCGATTTACACATGGCGGTGGAAGATTCCTGAGAATCTGGTGACCGTGAATGCAGCCTTTGCTTACTTGTTTGGCGTTGACTCCGTGGAGGCGACGATCGGCTTACCAATTGAACTATTTATACAGGCGATACACGAAGAAGACCGCCCAGAAGTGGTTGCAGCCATTAACCAAGCGATTGAAACCGGCAAAGAATACGTAAGTGAGTACCGCATTTATACGGCGGTGGGCGAGGAGCGCTGGGTTGCGGCACGCGGTCGCGTTGAATATGATGCTGATGGCAAAGCGATCGCTTTTCCTGGGGCACTGGCAGACATCACTGAACGCAAACAAGCTGAATCCGCTTGGCGACAGATTTCCACCGAACTCGAACGACAACTGCGAAAGTTCGATGCGATCGCCTCTTCCGTACCCGATTTTATTTATACATTCGATTTTTCGGGACGGTTCACTTACGTCAATCAGCCGTTGCTCGACCTCTGGCAAAAAACTTCGGCCCAAGCCCTCGGCAAAAACTTTTTTGACCTGGATTATCCAACCGATTTAGCAACCCGACTTCAAAATCAGATTCAACAAGTCATCAAGACGCGCCAACCGCTCAAAGATGAAACGCTGTACACAAGTGCATTCGGCACGCGCGCTCATGAATACATTTTTGTCCCGCTTTTGGGCATAAATGGCATGGTAGAAGCCGTGGCAGGTGTCACGCGAGACATTACTGATCGCAAACAGGCAGAAGCGACTGTGCAAGCCAGCAATAAACGGCTCCAGCTGCTTTCAGAAACCGCAAATGATTTGTTACTTTCCGAAGATCCCAAAGTATTTTTAGCAAGTTTGTTTGAAAAGGTTTCGACTTATTTGGGACTGGAAGTTTACTTCAATTACTTATTTCAAGAAGACCAGCAACGTCTTAAACTCAATACTTATGGGGGCATATCAGAAGACGTTGCTTTATCAGCTAGATTTTTGGAGTTAGGGCAGGGGGTGTGTGGTTATGCGGTGCAACATCGTCAACCAATTATCGTTGAAAATGCCCTCTCAACGACCGATCAACTTCCTATTCCAGTTGAGTCAAGCGGTATCAGAGCCTATGCTAGTCATCCGTTAATCGTGGGCGATCGCGTTTTGGGCACTCTGGGGCTGGGAACTCGTCAACGCGATCGCTTTACTCCCGACGAACTCGACCTCATGCAAACGGTTGCTAATCAAGTCGCTGCTGCTTTAGAACGATCGCGCCTATTTGCAGAGTTACAAGCACGCGCCGAAGCGTTAGATCAAAGTAATCGCATTAAAGATGAGTTTCTGGCGGTTCTCTCCCATGAGTTGCGTACTCCCCTGAATCCAATTCTGGGATGGTCAAAACTGTTGCAGCAGAAAAAGCTGGATGCTACAAAAACAACTACTGCGCTTGCCACCATCGAGCGCAACGCCCAACTCCAGGTGCAACTGATCGATGACTTGCTGGACATCTCCCGAATTCTGCAAGGCAAAATGAGCTTATCAAGCTCACCCATTGACCTGAATGCAGTAATCTGTGCCGCGCTGGAAACGGTTCGGCTAGCCGCAGAAGCTAAATTAATCCAAATTCAGACGACCGTCTCGCCGATTCTGGGAGTGGTAGTCGGGGATGCAGGACGATTGCAGCAGGTTGTGTGGAATCTTCTGTCGAATGCCGTAAAGTTTACTGATATTGGAGGGCAAGTCACAATTGCGCTATCCCAAGTTGAAAATCACGCCCAAATTAAAATCACCGATACTGGAAAAGGGATTCGTGCCGATTTTCTGCCCTACGTGTTTGAGCATTTCCGGCAAGAAGATAGCGCAACCACCCGCAAATTTGGCGGGCTAGGGTTGGGGCTGGCGATCGTGCGCCAAATAGTGGAAATGCACGGCGGAACAGTCACAGTAGACAGTCCTGGTGTTGGGCTAGGAGCGACATTTACAGTTAAAATTCCACTTGCACCTCAATTAACTCAAGCAGCAACCTTAGAGCGATCGCCCGTTAAGGAAAGTGATTTGAGCGGCATTCAGATTTTAGTCATCGATGATGAAACAGACTCGCGGGAGTTCATCGCTTTTGCTTTAGAGCAACATGGGGCGATCGTCACTGCTGTTGCATCCGGGGCTGATGCACTGCAAGCATTTACTCAATCCATTCCCAACATCATCATCAGTGACATTGGGATGCCAGAGATGGATGGTTATATGCTGATCCGGCAAATTCGCGCCCTTCCACCTCAGCAAGGAGGACAAATTCCCGCTATTGCTCTAACGGCTTATGCGGGAGAACTGGATCAGCAGCAAGCGATCGCAACCGGATTTCAACGTCACGTTGCCAAACCCATTGATCCAGAAGTTTTGGTGGCGATCGTCGTCGAAATGTAGACTTGTATGCTGTTCCCTTAAATGATATTGTAAAGATTACATCAAGCAGTTGAGGGCGTGACAAGTTGTGCCCAAATTTTTATACAGTTATTTAATAACATCTATCAAAAGAAATAAAAATTGTATTCCTTTAGTTAGAGCAAAAAATACTGAGTCATAGATACTTTAGTAAAGCAGAACACGATTTAAGTGCCTGCTGAAAAGTTGATATTTGTAGATACACAGATAAATTGTATTTATCTGTGTTATTTCGTGTTTATATCTGGTCTCACAAGAAAAGGTAGAGGCTTATTTGTCTCGCCTTGAAAGTCAACAATGCAAACATCGTCATTTAGTGGAGTTGCCATGTCTGAATTGCTTCAAGCAGTCTTAGATAGTGAAGAAAGAAGTGATTTGCGTTCCTTTCTTAGTGAATTACGCCAACAAGAAAAGAAGTACTTGCTGCGGAACGACATACTCAATGTATATAGTGAGTATTGCTCAAAGTCTCAGAAACCGGAGGCTTATTACACTTCCTCTGAGTTAGGCAAACTCATTTACTATACTCAAGAAATTATTCAGGAGGACTCAAACTTTTGTTTCATCATCCGTTCTAAGATTGCCAGCCAAGAAGTTTATTGGTTGACATCAGACTTGAGCATTGAGCCGATGACGGTGCAGGAACTGTTGGATTTGCGCGATCGCTTGGTGAATAAATATCATCCCAACGAGGGCGGCCTGCTAGAATTGGACTTCGGCCCGTTTTATGACTACACCCCAGTCATCCGCGACCCCAAAAATATTGGTAAGGGAGTACAATTTCTCAACCGCTATCTATCCAGCAAAATATTTCAAGATTCCAAACAATTGCTGGACAGCTTGTTGAATTTCTTGCGGCTGCACCACTACAACGGTGTGCAACTGCTGCTTAACGATCGCATTCAATCACAGCAGCAACTTTCCGAGCAAGTTAAGAAAGCGATCGGTTTTGTTAATAATCGCCCCGATGATGAACCTTACGAACAATTCCGATTCCAATTGCAGTCAATGGGTTTTGAGCCAGGTTGGGGTAACACCGCAGCGCGAGTGCGAGAAACTTTAAATATTCTCGATGAATTGATTGATTCTGCCGATCCCCAGACCCTAGAAGCCCTCATTTCTCGTGTGCCGATGATTTTTAAAATCGTCTTGGTGTCAGCCCACGGTTGGTTTGGGCAAGAGGGAGTGTTGGGGCGTCCCGATACTGGCGGTCAGGTAGTTTACGTCCTTGACCAGGCAAAAAGCCTAGAGAAGCAGCTACAAGAAGATGTCCTGCTTGCGGGTTTAGAGAAATTAAATGTCGAGCCAAAGGTGATTATTCTCACCCGCTTGATTCCCAATAGTGATGGTACTCTATGTAATCAACGGCTAGAAAAAGTCCACGATACCGAAAATGCCTGGATTTTGCGAGTGCCTTTACGAGATTTTAATCCTAACATGACTCAAAACTGGATTTCCCGGTTTGAGTTTTGGCCTTATCTAGAAACTTTCGCTATTGATTCAGAAAGAGAACTACGGGCAGAATTTCACGGCACACCTGACTTAATAGTTGGAAACTATACTGATGGGAATTTAGTAGCATTCTTGCTGGCGCGACGGCTGAAAGTTACCCAATGCAATGTTGCCCATGCTTTAGAAAAATCTAAATACTTGTTTAGTAATCTATACTGGCAAGAATTAGAGGATAAATATCATTTTTCCTTGCAATTCACAGCTGACTTGATTGCAATGAATGCTGCCAATTTTGTGATTAGCAGCACCTACCAAGAAATTGTGGGAACGCCGGATAGTGTGGGACAGTACGAGTCTTATAAATGCTTCACCATGCCAGAGTTGTACCATGTGACCAATGGGATTGAATTATTTAGTCCCAAATTTAATGTTGTACCGCCTGGAGTAAACGAAAATAATTACTTCCCCTACTCCCGGATTAAAGACCGAGTAGAGAGCGATCGCCAACGTCTTGCAGAAACACTCTTTACTCTGGAAGACCCCACGCAAATTTTTGGCAAACTCGACGATCCTAACAAGCGCCCTCTCTTCTCAATGGCGCGTCTTGACCACATCAAAAACCTTACAGGTTTAGCTGAATGTTATGGTCAAAGTGAAGAATTACAAAAGCATTGCAATTTAATTTTGGTAGCGGGTAAATTGCGCGTCGAAGAATCAGGCGACAACGAAGAACGTGACGAAATTATTAAACTCTACCAAATTATTGACCAGTACAATCTCCACGGGAAAATTCGGTGGCTGGGTGTACGCTTGTCTAAAACTGATTCTGGTGAAATTTACCGAGTAATTGCCGATCATCAGGGAATTTTTGTGCAACCAGCTTTATTTGAAGCTTTTGGTTTGACAATTTTAGAGGCGATGGTTTCAGGATTACCGACTTTTGCCACACAGTTTGGTGGCCCATTGGAGATTATTCAAGATAAGGTTAATGGCTTTTACATTAACCCAACGAATTTAGACGAGACAGCCACAAAAATTGTGGACTTCATTACTAAATGCGAACAGAATCCTAACTATTGGAATGAAATTTCACAGCGAGGAATTGACCGAGTTTACAGCACCTATACTTGGAAAATTCACACTACCAAGCTGTTATCATTAGCACGGATTTATGGATTCTGGAACTTTACCTCGATGGAGAATCGGGAAGATTTGTTGCGTTATCTTGAGGCTTTGTTCTATTTAATTTACAAGCCAAGAGCGCAACAGCTATTAGAGCAGCATAAGTACCGTTAGTTTGTCAATTGTCATTTGTCATTTGTCATTAGCTAAAGACTAAAGACAAATGACTAAGGACGATGGACAAATGGCTAAATTGTCAACGCCCGCCAGGTTTGTTGACCAACTACTCCATCCGTTGCTAAATTCTGTTGATTTTGAAAAGCTTTAACAGCAGTCTCTGTCAATGCGCCATAAATCCCATCCACTCTAACAGCATAACCATTAGACACTAACAACCGTTGTAAGGCTCTGACAGCAACACCAGAGCTACCGAAATAAAGAGTCGGCATAGGTTGGCTACTAAACTTTTGGAACCGTCCTGTAGCCTTTGCACGGACTTGATCTCCAGGCTGAGAATACTTATTAGACTCACCTAAGTTAGAAGAAGCTAGTCCCGGATTCTTTTTGCTGATTTTCTTAAGTATATGTTTTTTGTCTGGTGCGATCGCACAGGAAGAAGCCTGAGAAATCCTATCTGTCTGCATGAATTCAGGTGGTGTGACTTGAGCAGTTATCTCTAACTGACTCTCTTTTGACTGGTTTACGTCATTCTCCATCTGAACTAATTGCTGCTGTGGCAAATTGACCCCAAATGCTTGTCTTCTTGTTAACATGTCCGTCATCATCAGGTCAATTTCAGTCATTGTAGTTCATTTTACTTCAATCAATATTTCTTTTAACCAACAACATTGCTGCTGTCCGGGATAGTGCATACTGCGTAGGCGTAGCCCGTGGGAGACATTGCTTATTACGCTCAGTTGTGGATACTGAAAAAGTTTTTACCTTTTCTGATCTCGCCACAAAGCAATACCGCCTAATAACCCAGTGATATTAGGGATGAGTTTTACATTTAACGGTAGTTGTAAATTCACTCTCACCGCTTCACCGCCGCCAATGTAAAGGTAATCATAATTGAACAGATGTTGCAAGGATGCGATCGCTTTTTCTAAACGCCTATTCCATCTTTTCTCACCAATTTTTTCTAACTCTGCACGCCCCAACTGCTGCTCGAAAGTCTCTCCTTTACGAAACGGATGATGCCCCATTTCCATATTCGGCACCAGCTTACCATCTACAAATAAAGCCGAACCAAACCCCGTACCCAGAGTAATCACCAGTTCGACACCTTTACCTGCGATCGCTCCAAACCCCTGCATATCTGCATCATTAATCACCCGTACAGGCTTGTTTAAGTGTTTTAATAATGCTGTTTCCAAATCAAATCCGATCCAATCTGGATGTAAGTTTACCGCAGTTTCCGTGACTCCAGACCGCACCACACCGGGAAAACCGACCGAAACACGATGAAATTCACCTTGAGTCGCTGCTAACTCAACAATTGCATTAATTACAACCTTCGGTGTAGCAGGTTGGGGTGTATTTAAACGCGCCCTTTCCGTTACAGGATTCCCCGTAATATCCAAAACTATAGCCTTAACGCCACTGCCGCCAATATCAACCGATAAGGTATGAATCGATCCATTTTCTTCAACCATTAGCTTAAGTCCTTGTTATTAGTCCCTATTTGGTTATTATCCTCTGCTGCATCTTAATTAGACTGGATATAGCTAGAGTTCTTCACATGGGAATTTACAAGCGATCGCTCCCAATTTACACATAGGAAAAAATCTGGCTTGCTTTGGGCGGGGTTATACAGCAGTTTTTTCTTGCATGAAGTACAAAGCTACGGGTTTTGAGGCAGTGCGGCTTGAAGTAGCAGGTAGAAACTCTTTATATCTGATGCGTGAGTCCTGCGTTTTGTACCTCACTTAAAAAGCAAACTGCTGTAACTAAATCACTGAGCGTCCCTAATCCTCAATCTTATAAATCGGAATACTAATTGTAAACTGTGAGCCATGTCCTGAAACTGACTCGACTTCTAGTGTTCCTCTATGCTTTTCTACAATAATTTGATGAGCGATCGCTAATCCTAAACCAGTTCCTTTACCCACGTCTTTAGTAGTAAAAAATTGTTCAAATATACGCTGTTGTACTTCTCTAGACATTCCTACCCCATTATCAATAATTTGAATTAATATAAATTTTTGGTCTTTAGTTAGTTCTGTACGAATTTTTATTTGAGGTGTGAATTCGATTTCCGATTTAGCTAATATAGAATTGGAAGTTAGGAATCGAGTAGGTAAAGAAGTTAATTTATCTACCTCTGCTTTCTCTGTTTTCGCTAGTTGCACATTATTAATCTTCTCATCAATTGCATCAATAGCATTGCATAAAAGATTCATAAACACTTGATTCATTTGTCCTGCATAGCACTCTATAGGTATTATTTCACCGTACTCCTTAATCACTTCCATAGCTGGACGTTTTTGTGTTGCTCTCAAACGACTATGCAAAATCATTAAAGTACTATCAATACCTATATGCAAATCAACTTCTTTGATTTCCGCTTCATCCAATCGTGAGAAAATTCGGAGCGATAGCACAATTTCTTGAATGCGTTTAGATCCTACCATCATTGATGATAAAAGTTTAGGAAGGTCTTCCTTGAGAAAATCTAATTCAATGAATTTTGAAAAATCTTGAACTTCTTGAATAGTATCTGGTGTATAGTTTTCATATAATTGCAATAGTTTTAATAAATTTTCAATATATTTTTGAGCATAAATTAAGTTACCAGAAATAAAACTAACTGGATTATTAATTTCATGAGCAATTCCGGCTACCAATTGTCCCAAAGAAGACATTTTTTCTTCTTGTACTAACTTTAACTGCATTCTCCGCAGTTCTAAGTGGACATTGATGCGGGCTAAAACCTCTTCATGTTCAATAGGCTTAGTAATATAGTCTACCGCACCCAGATGCAATCCCTTCACTTTTTCCACAGTTTCAGAAAGCGCCGTCATAAAAATCACCGGAATATCTTTAGTTTTTGGGTTATTTTTTAGACGACGGCAAGTTTCAAACCCATCAATTCCTGGCATCATTACATCTAATAAAATCAAGTTTGGTAATGTCTCTTGCGCTTTTTGTAATGCACTTTCACCGCTCTTGGCAATAGAGACTTTAAAGCCAGAATTGTTTAAAATATCAAATAGAACCTTGAGGTTGTTTGGAATATCATCAACAATTAAAATCAATTCCTTTTGATAATCATTCATTTTAAATTTTAGTTAAATTTATGTTTAATTAAATTAACAATCGCTTCATCATCAAAGTTTTCTACTAACTTTAATATTTTGTTAGCAAAAACTGTATATTTAGGGTCTAAATTTTTAATTGAGTCTGCTTCTTCTTGAATTTCTTGAATATAACCAGTTTTAGCAGCATTATACAAATTAACAAGCTGTTCTGAAGGTGGAAATATCATTTCTTCCAGAGGGATATTAGTTTCTAAAAATTCATTTTTTACTTCATAAATCCATGTTAAATTTAAATAATGTTGTAATTTCTCAAATAACTCGAAATTTTGCACTGGTTTAGGCAGAAAGTCATTACAACCTGCCTCTTGGCTCTGTTGACGATTCAAGCTGAATACACTTGCAGAAGAGGCGAGAATTACCGTATTTTGAAATTTAGATTGAGCGCGTAAATGTTGCGTCATTTCTAAACCATTCATCACAGGCATTGCTAAGTCGGTAATAATCAAATCTGGTTGAAATTCTTGAGCTTTCTTTAAACCCTCTTCGCCATTTTCTGCTTCAAGGACTTTAAAACTAACAGGTTCAAGCAGATTGATAATTACAGAGCGATTTTCCCAACGGTCATCAACAATTAGAATTATCTGTTGTCTACCTTGGTAAGAAACTACATTTTTGTTTAACTCAGACGTTTGTGATGATATCCAGTTATTAGCTTCTGGTAGAGCTAAGTCAAACCAAAATTTGCTACCTTTATTTGGTGTACTTTCGACTTTGATTTTCCCTCCCATCATTTCTACAATTTGACAACTGATTGCTAATCCTAAACCTGTACCTTCAGATTTATGTTTGCTATCCCCTACTTGCTCAAAAGGTAAGAAAATTTTCTCTAATTGTTCAGGAGTCATCCCAACGCCTGAATCTTCAACTTGGAAGCGGATATTCCAAGTATTAATATTATTTATCTTTTCTATTGCATATTTTTCATTTTCTATAACTCCTACTGAAAACGTTACTTCCCCTCGTTCTGTAAATTTAATAGCATTACCCAGAAGATTAATTAATACTTGTTTTAAACGTTTTTCATCAGTATGAATAGCGGTAGGTAACTGGTTAATTACTTCATATTTAAAGTTTAATTCTTTTTGTTCAGCTTTAATACTACAAATGTTTCGTACTGCCAGAATAAAGTTTTCTAAATGAAAGTCAGTAGTATAAATATCGAGTTTTTTTGCCTCAATTTTAGAAAGTTCTAAGATGTCATTAATTAGTGTCAATAGGTGAGAACCACACTCCTGAATAATACTAAGTCCATTCTTTTGTTTGGAAGTAGCGATTTGATCGCGTTGCAGAATTTGAGCGTAGCCGAGAATTCCGTTGAGGGGAGTGCGGAGTTCATGACTCATGTTTGCTAAAAATTCGCTTTTTGCCTGATTAGCAACATCGGCTGCTTCTTTTGCTGCTTTGAGTTCTACGGTACGTTCTTCAACCCGCTTTTCTAAATCTTGATTGGTATTTTCTAAGTTGGTGAAAGACTCTCGTAACTGTCCTGCCATTCGGTTAAAGGATTGGGCAAGGATGCTGAGTTCTTTGATCCGAGAAACTTTTACTGCTAAGTCTAAGTTACCAGATGCGATCGCACTACTTGCTTGGCTTAACTCCCAAATAGGTTTGAGAATCCAACGAGAAGTGTAGATTCCCAAAATTGTCGCTACACCTAATGCACCAAGACACAGTAAAATTGTTGTCTGGTTATGGGCGTTGATTTGTGCCATAAAATCCCTTTCTGGTACAACGACAACTACTAACCAGTCGAGACCGAACTCGTCTTGCCAATTCATGACGTGGACAAATTCGCGATCGCTTTTAAACTCAAAATCTAGTATTTGGGTGTCTTTAATTGCCTTAAAGTTGCCAAATTTGTGCTGTAAATACTTTGCTGTCGCTTGAATTAAGGGATCACTACTATTTAATGCGCTTAAGCGTTGCGCTTTACCATTTATCAACGTAAATGGCCTGTGGCTACTAGAATTAGCTATTAATAACCCGTTGCGTTCAATAATAAAAGTTTTTGCTCTTGGGCTAACTTTTAAGTTGCTCAAAAAATCACTGATACTCGACAGCAGCAAATCAGCGCCGATCACACCAATCATTTTGTGGGTCTTGTCGTAAATAGGACGATCTGCCGAAGCTACGATATATCCTTCATATCCCTCTACTACGCAAATTTGACTCCAAATCGGTCGGCCTGCTTTTACCGTCTGGGCGTACCAGTCCTCAGTTACCGGGTCATAGTCTGTAAATTTTAGTAATTTAGTGCGATTTCCCTGGCTATCTACTGCGTAAGTGTAGTCTTTGTTTGCAAAACCTTTATTAATTACAATTCCTTGACCTGCCAGCCAACGACCCGCCCCAGCCTCTTGATAAGTTTCTAGATTATAGCCAATCCAGCTAACATTTTTGAATACCTGCGCTTGTTTCCAAAAGTAACGCCCTGTACTTTCCAAGTCTTTTAAGTTGAGTAGCCCTTGATCTATTGCATCAATGTTGATTTGATTAATCTGATGCGGGGTTGCCAAGTAAGTATCAAGGTGTTCGTCAACGAGGCTATCGGTTTTACTCATCAACTGATTAGCAAGGTCATTAACTGCCTTCTGTCCATTTTTAAACGAGAGATACCCCACCAGCCCCACAGCAGCAAAGATTTGGATTACAAAGGGGACTATGAGTACAAGGCGCAGTGGTAACTTTTTGGAATATGGCAAGCCAAGAAGGTTCATTGCTTCAAGTTTCGGGCAGTTTGATGACTCCTATCTTGCACTTAGCGATCAGAGTCACCAGGGCGAAGTCCAAGATGTGAGCAAAGAATAAATTTACTCGCTAGAGTTAGTTTGCCCACAATCTTGTTTGTTGTATCAATCCCGTTAAGATGAAAATGGCACAATCCAAGTAATATGCACAGTTTCATTCCATCAGAACGCTTTTATTCCCTACCTCACCTGGACTGTACATCCAAGCAATGCCAGATACCAGCCTTGGGGGCAAGTTGAATAACATGGGCCTTATCTGCGGTTAATTGTAGATGCTGCGATGCCTGCGGCGGTAAACAACGCTGTGGTGGTACTGGGAAAAGCAATAGAAAAGCTGGATGCCAGTATGCTGTTGGAGAGTATGCACCAGAACACTCAGAAAGTAGTTTACTGACTTGGGAGTGTAAGTTACCTGTAGCTTGCGTGACGCGAGATATCAGTAAAAGTGGAGTGATTGGCGACGCCACAAGCGCAACTAAAGAAAAAGGCGATCGCATTCTAGAATCTGTCGCTAACGGTTGGGCGCAAGTTATTCAAGATACTTATGCCTATCGACAACCAAAAGTGGAGAAGGGATTGACAAGTTTTACTCAAAGTTAAAAATCCCATACATTAGATGCGGCACAGCATTTAGATTTGCTAATGTAGGAATAATGGAAATAGTACTGGCGTAGCTGCTTAAAATCTATCGGGCAGCAAATTTCTATTAAAAGTAATATAAGAGAAAAAATTATGACGGCGTTTGAACCTCAAAGCATCCGCTCGTATAGCCAAGAAGATGTCCAACAAATTCTGCATTTAGCGATCGCTCGTCAAGCTGACGACAAAGATACAGAATTTTCTTATGAGCAGATATTAGAAATTGCTGCTGAGTTAGAAATTTCACCTGATTCTTTAAAATTAGCAGAACGCGATTGGGTTGTACAACAGGGTCAAGTCCAACAACGAAAAGCTTTTGACGCCTACCGCATGAGAATATTTCAGAAGCGTTTAGGCAATTATGCAATTTTTAATGGCTTTTTTATACTGGTTGATTTAATCGCTGGTGGCGGAATTTCTTGGTCGCTGTACATTTTGCTATTCTGCGGATTGCCTATAGGGCTTGATGTCTGGAATACCTTTCAAATTAAAGGCGAAGAGTATGAAATGGCATTCCAGAAATGGAGTCGTAAGCATCAGATTAAGAAAACCATTAGCACAGTTTTAAATAAGTGGTTTAAGGCATTACAGGCTTAGTATCTTTGCTTGCTGCATAAGCGTACTCGTACGGGAAAGCAAGCTACGCCTAGCGTCTTGTAAAGAAGCTCGTTGTCAACATCGCTAATTCAAAGAAAAACTCCGTAGGAGAAATTGGGGTAAATTTGCCACAACATTTGTTGTGTAACACTACTGAAAGAAAATTTGAATAAACACAGCAATTATTAGAATCAAGATTGATGTTACTTGATTGGCTGAAGTATTCTTTCTATCTTTCTACGGATATCACAGTCTATCAATAGTCTGAAAGATAATTTTATCTAAAGTGGTTTTCAAATAACACTAGGTGCAGGACTATTTCATTCTAAATGTAGACGCGATATGCTACAAAACAGCGCCAGCTCTACTTCAAGCATCTATTACCGTGTCTGAAATCGAAATTATCAAAGCTTTTGCAGGTCTAGAAGACCCCCGTCGCCGCGCCGGACAGAGACATAATCTACCATTATCTCTGGCACTGTTCACATTGGCGTAGGCGCAGCCCGCCGTAGGCATCGCAGCAGGGAATAAAGGATTTTTAGCAATTCGAGACTGGATTTAAAGCTACCGTGAGCCGTTGATTGACCTTTTTCAACCCCCAAAAAATAGACTACCAACTTAATAGCACTGTGCGTCGTGCCTTATTGCACGTAGATTACGAAGATTATTCCGTGTGTCTGAGCAAATTCTTTAATGTACAACCAAATAGTGGAGAAACTGTTGGTAAGAAAAGCAAAGTCCTCAAAGGTTCATATCAGATTGAAAATGATAATCCTAAATCCGATTCGCATCGAGCGATTATGTTAGTTAGTTCTTATATTGTTGAGCGAGGTTTAATTTTAGAGCCATTTCAAGTCGATGCCAAAACTAATGATCTTATTGCTTTACCTGAGTTAATTTCAAAACTGGCTCTCAAGGAAGTTATTTTGCTTTTGATGCTATTAATACTGAAAAAAACTTGTGAGTTGATTATAAATAGTGGAAATGATTATATTGCTGGCTTAAAAGGCAATCAACCTAATCTATTCAAAGATGTCAAAGCAAATTTTACACCGGAATTCACTTGTAAGCAGATAAACAAAGGGCATGGTCGAATTGAAAAGCGTCATGTGAGTATTTGTCAAAATCTTGATGGTATTCGTTCTTGGCCTGGACTTACCACTTTGATTCAAGTCAAATCAGACCTTTGAGGGTTTTCACACACAATATGATTGAAGTAACTAATGAAATTCGTTATTATATTTCATCTTTAAGTGAAACGGCGCAAGCTTTTGCTGAACGTATCAGAGGATATTGGGGTGTTGAGAATAAAGTTCACTATGTTCGAGACGTTACCCAAGGCGAAGATAAATCTAGAATTCGCACTACTCCCCTCCCGCAAAATTTTGCGCTTGCTCGTAATTTTTCACTCAATTTATACAGGGATAATATGTTTGAAAACATGGCACAAGCCCAACGGCTCTGCTCTTTTGGTTTAGACACACTCAAACAACTTTTTAGAATGAAATAGCCCTGCACTAGGTGAAGCACCAAATAATGTTTTTGATTTGTAAAATATTTAGATAAGCCAGGTATAACCTGCCTTGAAAACCAAGATTCATTCTTAACAAATAGTAACAGACCTATATTACAACAACCAATAAATATGAAACAACATTTATGGAAAAACCGAGAAGGGCAACAACTAGAAAATTAAGCTTCCCTTAAAAAGAGGGTTGGGGGGATTTTCCGGGGCAAAATATCACTAACACTAAGCGTATTGAGGTAGGGGCACACAGCTAGCTGTGCGCCCCTATTTATTAGTCTTTATTTAAGTTTTTCGTGAGCAGCCAAAATAATTTTTTCGGTTTCTTCCCAGCCAATACATTTATCAGTTACAGAAACACCATATTTTAATTCTTCTTTACCAGTAATTGGTTGACTACCTTCATATAAATGCGATTCCAACATCATGCCAACTATTGATGTATTACCATCCACTATTTGCTGAATAATATTTTCTAAGACAGCACCTTGTAATTTGTAATCTTTATTGGTATTACCGTGGCTACAGTCAATAACAATTCTTGATGGTAAATTTGTCTGTTTTAATTTATCTTCTATCAGTTTGACATTTGTTGCTTCAAAGTTAGGTTGACTACCACCCCTTAAAATTACGTGACCGTAGGCATTACCTTTAGTTTTAAAGACGCTGACCTGTCCGTTTTGATTAATTCCGAGAAAATTGTGCGGGTTTTTAGCTGATTGTAGGGCATTCAAAGCTACTTGAATATTGCCATCAGTACCGTTTTTAAAACCCACAGGCATCGAAAGCCCACTTGCCATTTCGCGGTGAGTTTGTGATTCAGTCGTACGTGCCCCAATTGCAGACCACGTAATTAGTTCACTAATATATTGAGGTATGATTGGATCTAGTGCTTCTGTACCAGCAGGTAATCCTAACTCTGTAATTTTTAATAATAGATCCCGTGCAATTAATAACCCATTTTCTACATGGAAAGAATCATCCATATCTGGATCGTTAATTAATCCTTTCCAGCCTACGGTTGTTCTTGGTTTTTCAAAGTACACTCGCATAATTAATAGCAGGTTATCCTGGACTTGCTCGGCCAATCTTTTCAACCTTTCAGAATATTCAAGTGCTGCTTTTGGGTCGTGGATTGAGCATGGCCCAACTACTATAAACTTTCTGCGATCCTGAAAATTCAGGATAGCTTCTATTTCCTGTCTATACTCTAAAACTCTTTGCTCGGCTAATTGTGTTAAAGGTAATTTGGATTTAATTTCATTGGGAGTTAATAAAATGCGATCGTTCTCAATGTTAGCGTCTTCGATATTAGTATTAAATAATTTGTTGTGCATGGGGATGCTCTGGCAATTTTATATACGCACTTCAACTCAAAAGTGTAACACAAACACATGAATTTTTAAAAGAGTTTCTTTTTTACTTGACAAATTTTTAATTGAACTGTACGTGAGTAAGGTAATAACTGACAAAGGGGAAAAGATTCCCCCTTTTTCTTTACTATCGGACTACTGCCTGAGTGATAGTGTATATCATTACTGCCATACAAACACTTTGGCTTCGTATGGCCCCAAATCAGCTATAATCCCATCGTCACCAACTTCGACATCATAATTGCTTGTCCACTCGTGCCATGTACCACTGCTTCCAACGTTAGAAACATGATAGTCACCGAGAAATTTTTCTGAAAAATTAGCTACCACGACTACACGAGAACCTTGATCATTCCAACGGCTATAAGCTAGTACCTTTGCCTCTGGATTTTCGTGGATGAAATCAATATTTTCTGTGTAGAGGGCATGATTATTTTTACGCAGGTTCGTTAAACCTTTGTAAAATTCAAATAAACCACGATTTAGATCGTTACCTAACAGTGTCCAATCAATTTTGGCTGATTCAGGTTGTTGAGGTTTATACTCGCCAAATTCCTCTCCCATCCAAATCAAAGGTACGCCAACAGCAGTCATTAGGATGGCTACTCCTAATTTAGTCCGCCTAAAGGCTTCTTCGTCAAAAATTTCACGGTTTCCCAATTCAACCATCACATGGTTATGGTCGTGGTTGGTGAGGTAATTTACGACATTAGTGGCACCCATAAAGCCTTGGCGCTTGCAGTCAATGACATCTTTGAGACGCTCTAAATCAAATGTATCGCCGCAGATATGTTCTAGAATGCAGTGATAAAAACTGTCATGCCAACAACCATCCATTGGCCCATCTACATTGGTAATGCTGGGAGTTTCAGGAATATGTTCGGCAACGTTATAAAAAGGCTTCATGCTAGCAGTGTTTTTGGCTTCTTGAACAATCCAGTGCATGAAATCGTAGTTAGCAATTTGCCGCGCTGCATCATAGCGAATACCATCAAGATGAAATTCTGATATCCAGAAACGGATTGTATCACCAATAAATTTCCGCGCTGGATAAATATTTAAATTTTCGTCATAATGTTCGTAATTAAACTCAGGCCCCCAGTTATTATCAGGGTCACGGGGAGCGTGATGAAACCAATAATCGTGGTCAATTTGTGTTAACGGACTGGATGCTTCTGAGTGGTTATAAATCCCATCAATAATTACACGAATGCCTCTGCCATGACACTCGTCAATCAATTTTTTCAACCCAGCAGTAGAACCATAACTAGATTCGGTTGCAAAGAAGTGGCGGGGGTTATAACCCCAACTATAATCACCAGGATATTCTTTAAGTGGCATCAACTCAATAGCATTGATTCCCAATTCAGATAGATAATCTAACTTTTCAACGACGTGTTTGTACTTGCCTCGTGCATAAGGGTCATCTTCACCACCAGAAAAGTCACCTACGTGCAATTCATAAATTACTAATTCCTGATCAGCAGGTAAAGGTTTATCATCATGTTCCCAAACGTATGTATCGGTAACTCTTTTGCCATCTTTGACTTGAATTACACCGTCATCTTTTCCACTTAGTTCATCAATATCAGTTGCATAAGGATCTGTGACATCAACCCATTGTCCTGATTCAAAAAACCATGAATTAGTCTGAACACGAAATTTATATTTATAAACGCCGTCTTCTAGTTCAACACTTGTGCGAAAATAACCATCATCTCCTTTTTCCATTGGAATTTCTTGCCAATCCGAAAAAGAACCAATTAATGCAGCTCCTTTGTTGTAAGGTGCAAATAAATTAAATTCAACTGGCTTCGCCATAGAAGTGTTTGTAATATTAAGGGTTGATAGAAATATTCTCTAATGCTCAATTTAATTTGCAAATCGCTCTAGAGAAATAATTATATAAATAGTGCTTCTATCTTGAGGATGAATTTATAAACTTTTATAAAAATAACTATTTTTTGGCTATTTTTGACTATTTTTATGATTTATTCTTTAACTAATATCCAGATTATATTTAGTACATTTACTGCCTATAATACTAAAACTTAAAGATTGTTATTAAGTTATTAATTAGCAGGTATTAAGTAAAAACAAAATAGTTATTGCTAAATATCTGCTGTGTAAGATTACTCAATTTTTCCGTTAGTTTCTTGTACATAACTTAACAACCAACCTGCTGCTGTTGCTCTACGAGTTTGCCGAGGGCCAAATTCCCCAATTTTGTAACCTTTGAAACCTAGTTTTTCTTTGAGCAATTGCTTATTTTCAGCAGGAATGGAACGAGTCAACTTGACTGTTGCGGTGCGAGATTCAATGAAATTTGGTGGTTGTGGGTACTCATCTTGCCATTCTGGTGCAACTAGGCTAGTGTCCCATTGTGCAGTTGAGGAATCATAGCGATAGCCTAAATAATGCCATAGCAACTGGTTGACTGTGACATCATCAAGTTTTTCGTCAAGAATTGCCCAAATTGTTTCTGTATTGAGTGGTGGCAGGTTAGACATAAGCAATTTAAAATTCCAATTTGAAAAACTGATTACTGATTAATTAAATTCACTACATTTAGTAGGTATTTAAAAATACTTTATCACTACTCTGCGACACTCCCAAAGATAGGGATAATTTTATTTTTATCTAGACCTGCTGGAAGACTTAATCCGCCACAAGCATTAGACAAACTACTAAAGTGACCATGAATAAGGAGATTCGCCAATTGCAAGAATGGGATAATCGCGATCGCCAGTATAGACAGACATGAGGGTGATGATGACGATAACCGTGATTAATTTCGCCAGTTGCAGTTAAAAACAGGTTGTGTATACACAAACTAGGTAGACTGGAAATCGTAAAGATTAGACCAGTCTATGCAGAATTCCACAGCACTACCAAAGATCATCCGCGCCCATGTATTCATTTCTGGCCAAGTCCAAGGAGTGGGCTATCGCTATTCCACTGTGGATACAGCTAGCCAGTTGGGATTAACTGGTTGGGTGCGGAATCTCCCCGATAGTAGAGTAGAGGCAGTTTTTGAAGGGGCGCGAGATGTTGTAGATGAGATGGTTCGCTGGTGTCACTCTGGGCCACCTGCTGCTGTAGTTAAAGATGTTGTCGTTGAGTATGAAGAACCGGAAGGGTTGCGGGGATTTGAAGTTAAGCGGGTTGAGTACTGAGTTAAGAAGGTGACAGGTTATAGATTACAGGGCACAGGAAAGAAAAACTATTGCCTGTACCCTATAACCCAATACAGTTGAGTTAAGTATTTCTTTCTTCTCTTTACGTCCTTGGCGGTTCGTTAAAAAAATTGACTTGGGCAAAGAGTTTTAGGCTTAAGTGAACCGTATTGCCCTATAACCTATGGTGAATCCCCAGATGATATACAAAATATACAAAACTAGAAGCAAGCAAGAAAAGCACCAACTGTATGTAGCATCAATCAGGGATAGGATAGAATCCCTTAAGAACCAAAAAGCAGAAATTCAAAAAGAATTGGTGGAGTTACAAACTAAGCTTTTGGAGAATGAAAATTACGTGCCAGAAGAATAAATCCCTAAAGAGTTATTCACCATGCTTACCTTGATTTCGGATTAAATAAGCCTTAATTTCAGCCAGTTCGAGCCTGTTTTCGCGCACCATTGCTTCAAGTTCATTGAAGCCAAAAGTCATCGCCTCCGACATTTGTTTATAGTTGCCCAAGAGATGATTAAAATCACGCCTCTCGTTAACTCCTTCAGTTGCAAGTTCTACAGCTGACTGGGTAGCTTTTTCTTGTTTCAGCTCTAACTTAGTAAACCACCAAGCCATCCAACCGGATAACGCACCTACAAAAGCTAACAGAAAGCTAGCCAAGCTAAGGTCAAATTTCATATAAAACTATATAAAACTAATGGGAAGGTTATTTGAGAATTGCCTCCCAAATTTTGACCCGACAGTTACCCACTGGGAACGCTAACTTAAATCGCAATGCAAATGGTGAAATACCATTAGGAAAAATAATAACTCTTGGGATTTTATTAGGTAAAGCATAACTGCTTGACGTTTGTGCAATGCCACCTACTTGAAATAGGTTAACTGTTTGCATCAAGTACCCTGCTATATTCCTTGGGTTAATATTTGTAGTAGTCGCAAGTACTGCCACTATTCCTGATGTAAATTCTCTGGAAATATCAAAGTTTTGATTGCCTAAAATAGACTGGTCAAATCTGACATTCCACAAGTAATCATTCCTAAGATTAGTGTAACCTTCGGATAATTCCACTTTAATTACTCTTTAAAGTGCAAGAATTTATATTGTATTCCTTGCCAGCAATCTTAATTTTTTTAGCATTAATTTTGCCGCCTGTAGTTACGTTCCCGATTTTATCTGGTTCACAAAATCTAATTGTGGATTTACTGTTCCCATTAGCATCTGTGTACCCAATTCGCACCATCGCAGGACGTGGAGAGTTAGCCCCAAACATCAAACCTGCATCTGTATCCTTGGCAATTACAACTCCCAATTCATCTGCAACGGCTTTAGGGTAAGCATCTTTCTTACCTCTCCAAGCAAATCGCATTGCTCCAGCATTACCCAATCCACCACCAAGGTTTATATAATAAACCTGACTTTTAGCCTCTTTCGCCATACATTTTTACCTCAAAATTATTAGTTGATTGGGGAAGATTCCCCAAGAATTAAAGAAATTAGGGAAGATAGGGAGTTGGGGAAGCTACCAAAGCACCGCTAGCATTTACTGAGAAAGTAGCAGGTCTAAAATCAATTATTGTGTCTCCATTAATACTTTGATTAGCATCAGATGAGGAAAACCAAAAATCAATAGTGTAATCTCCGGTAAAATTAAAATCTTGGGAAATATAATTTAGCCCAGATGAGTTATCAAAGTAAATTGATGTAGAATCAAATTTACTTTTTAGATTGCTGATAATTGGATTTCCTATCTTGGTAGGAATTCGATTTTTAATTGAACTATCAATTATATCTCCACTACCATTATTGCCAATTCCTTTTAAAAGAAGCATTACTTGAGAGAATAAAGGATCATTAGTAGATCCGCCTGTAGATCCGCCTGTAGATCCGCCTGTAGATCCGCTTGTAGATAACCCAGCCAATAAATCAGCTTTTGATATTTTGTAGAGTAAACCATCGGCATCTATGCCAATAAAATAATCAGTGCTAGCCGAAAGGTTTTTAATAGTAGTAGGCAAGATAAAATTAGATTGATTCTCGTTAGTATTATCAGTTTCCACTAGTGCAAGTAAGCTACCTAGTGTTGCCTTCCTAAGTATTGGTTTGCCACCTAAACCGCCATTAATATCTAGTATAGGAAGTACATCATTCAAGCTAGGGATAGCTAAAGTCTTAAGATTTTAAATTTCCATTATTTACTCCATTGTCAAAATTGATTGGTCATAAACTGGGCTTTCTTCGACGACGGTTCCCAGTATCAAAATGCGATCATCAT
>NZ_CAXTNP010000084.1:0-27352 GCF_964245575.1 uncultured Nostoc sp.
GCCTCCCCGGGAGCATCCCCCCTGCCCCCTAACTTACAAGAAGTGATGCTGGGGTATTCTGACAGCAACAAAGACTCTGGGTTTTTAAGCAGCAACTGGGAAATTCATAAAGCCCAAAAATCACTGCAACAAATAGCAGAAAACTATGATATAAATTTGCGGATTTTCCACGGACGCGGCGGTTCTGTGGGACGAGGTGGGGGCCCTGCTTACGAGGCGATTTTGGCTCAACCGGGTCATAGTATCAATGGGCGAATCAAGATTACCGAACAAGGAGAAGTTTTGGCTTCTAAATACTCCTTGTTGGACTTGGCATTGTATCACATGGAAACCATCACCACTGCTGTGATTCAAGCTAGCCTGCTGCGGACAGGGTTTGATGATATTGAACCCTGGAATGAAATTATGGAAGAATTAGCAGTGCGATCGCGTCAACATTATCGTTCTTTAATCTACGAACAACCTGATTTTGTTGACTTCTTCCACGAAGTAACCCCCATTGAAGAAATTAGCCAACTGCAAATTAGTTCCCGTCCAGCCCGTCGTCCATCTGGTAAGAAAGATTTAAGTAGTCTACGAGCTATTCCTTGGGTATTTAGCTGGACACAAACCCGCTTTTTACTTCCTTCCTGGTACGGCGTTGGCACAGCTGTACAAGAATTCTTGAACGAAGAACCAGAAGAACACTTGAAATTGCTACGCTACTTTTACGTTAAGTGGCCCTTTTTCAAGATGGTGATTTCTAAAGCCGAGATGACCTTGGCAAAAGTAGATATGCAAATGGCACATCACTATGTTCAGGAATTGTCAAAACCAGAAGATCAAGTTCGTTTTGCCAAGGTTTTTGACCAAATTGCTAGCGAGTTCTATCTCACAAGGGATTTGGTATTAAAAATCACCGATCACAATCGACTGTTAGATGGTGATCCTGTCTTGCAACGATCTGTGCAGTTACGCAATGGCACAATTGTCCCCTTGGGATTTATCCAAGTTTCACTACTCAAGCGCCTACGGCAGTCCTTAAATACTACTGCTACTTCTGGAGTCATCCACTCTCGTTACAGCAAAGGCGAGTTACTGCGAGGAGCATTGTTAACTATTAATGGTATTGCAGCCGGGATGAGAAATACAGGTTGATGGGGAATGGGGAAGCAGAAGGGGAGCAGGGAGCATTTCTCCTTTGCCCCTGGGCCTCTTCCCAATACTTCGACTTACCTCGGCTTACTTCGACTACGCTCAGGACAAGCTCAGTACAAGTTGCTCGGGACAAGTGCGAGAGTACAAGTGCCCAATGCCCGAATGTTTATTAAAACATCTAACTTTGATTCACGCAGGGGTAACAAACATCTACTATTGAATCATTGTTTGCATAACCCAGTTCAAAGCGTGGTTTCTTGCCAGTAAGGCGGATTACCAAATCGTTTGATTAAAAAATCGATAAATGCTTTGACCCGCAGCGAATTTCTGCGACTTGGCAAATAAAGCGCATAAATGCCCATATCTGTACTGGTTTGGGGATATACTTGACAATCGGTTAGCACTGCTTGCAACTTTCCTTTTCGGATGTCTTCACCAATTAACCAAGTTGGCATCAAAATCAGACCCGTCCCATCCAAACAGACTTGGCGGAGTACCTCAGAATTACTTGATATTAAGGAACCACTTACTTTAACCTCACAAAATTCGGTATCTCGTTTGAATCGCCATATATCATACCCCATGAAATAAGTAAACAATAGACAGTTATGATTTGCTAACTCGTCTGGATGTTTGGGTTTACCATGCTGTTTGAAATACGTTGAACTACCGCAAACGAGGCGTGTATACGAGGCAATCTTACGCAAAATTAGATTTGCTCCAGACCGATCGAGATTTCCAATGCGGATTACAATATCTAAATCTTCTTCCACCAAGTTAGACAATCCATCGCTCAATCTCAAATCTAGCTTTACTTCTGGATACTGAACAAAAAAATCATTGACAATAGGTGCAATATGCAGTCTTCCAAAGGCAACTGGTACGCTGACTTTCAATAGTCCGCGTGGAATATCCTGCTCCATCACACACTGGTTTGCTTCCTCCAGATCTTGCAAAATGCGAACTGCCTTATCGTAATATTTACGACCTTGCGCTGTAAGGGTAACGCTGCGAGTTGAGCGGTTGAGTAGTTGGGTATTGAGTATTTCTTCCAGAGCATTTACTTGGCGAGTCACAGAAGATACTGCTATCTGCATCTGTCGTGCAGCTTCAGAAAATCCGTCAGTTTCTACCACTTTGACGAAAGCACGCATCGCTGCGAATTGATCCATCGGTTTCCCTATACTTTTGCATAAAACGCAAAGGTGTTTGGCATACTAGCTCTATTATCATTCTTTATGAATGCAGTTATCGTTAAGAGGTCAGGAATTAATAGAAAGAAACCCGTGACCTTAATAATTGAAATCACTTCAGACTTTATCTGTCCCTGGTGTTTGGTGGTAGATAAACGGCTCGATCGAGCAATTGAGCAACTAAAAGCTTCGGTTAAGATTAAACGCCTTTGGTATCCGTTCGAGTTAAACCCCACCATGCCAGAAGCAGGGATGGATCGTAAAACCTACCGTTCTAACAAGTTTGGTAGTTGGGAATATTCACAAGCGTTAGATGCTCAAACGATGCAGGCGGCTACCCATGACGGCATTGAATTTCGCTATGACTTAATGCAGGTTACTCCAAATACTCTAAAAGCTCATCGCTTGAGTTGGTTTGCCGAGCTTGAAGGCAAAGCCACAGAAATGGTAGAGCGGATTTTGAACGCTTACTTTACGCAAGGACAAGATATTAGCGATGTCGAAACCTTAGCTAAACTTGCGGCGGAAGTTGGGTTAGACGCTGACAAAGTTAGAGCATTTCTAAATTCTACTGGAGGTATTGAGGAAGTCAAAGCGCTAGAAAAGCAGGCAGCAAGTCGAAATATACGCGGCGTACCGTCGATCAAAATTGGTAGAGAAACGATTGTTGGAGCGCAAAGTGTTGATGTTTTTTTAACAGCCTTGCAAGCTGCGGTAAATGAACTAGAAGTTGCATAAAAGAATAGTAGCGCGTTCAATGACTATAAAACCAACAGGTAATCGAGCAATTGTTATTGGTGGATCGTTAGGTGGTTTGTTTGCTGGAATCATGCTGCACTCTATTGGTTGGGATGTCGATATTTACGAACGCTCCGATCGCAAGCTTGATAGTCGCGGTGGTGGCGTTGTACTACAAAGCGATGTTATTGAAGCCTTTGAACGCGCAGGTATCTCTACTCAATCGCTGGGCGTAACAGCGCACGAACGTTATTACCTAAACTCCGATGGTAGTGTTAACCAACCGATGCCAATGCGTCAAATGTTGACCTCTTGGAATTTGCTTTACGGTTCTATGCGTCGGCATTTTCCCTCTGAGCATTATCATTACGGCAAATACTTAACCGATATTCAGCAAAACGGCGAACAGGTTACAGCAATCTTTGCTGACGGAACTCATGATACAGCAGATTTATTGATTGGTGCAGATGGCCCAAATTCGACTGTGCGACAACATTTCCTACCAGATGCTCATTATCTTTACGCCGGATATGTCGCTTATCGGGGACTTGTGAACGAAAATGAACTGGAATCAGATGCGGCTACTTTGTTTACAGAACGATTTGTGTTCTATCAATTTCCCAACTCTCACATACTGCAATATGTGATTCCGGGCGATCGCGAATCTTTAGTACCTGGAGAACGCCGCTTTAACTGGGTTTGGTATGTCAATTACGATGAGACGACAGAACTACCTCGTATTTTGACAGATAAGGAAGGCAAACATCGGGATTATTCTATTCCACCCGGAATGTTAGCACCAGCAGTTGAACGAGAGATGCGTTCTTATGCCAATACTGTACTAGCGCCCCCATTCCAGAAACTTGTTGCCGCAACTCAAGAGCCTTTTGTCCAGGCGATTTTAGACTTGGGAGTGCCACAAATGACCTTCAAACGGGTGGCGCTAGTTGGCGATGCTGCCTTTATTCCCCGCCCCCATACGGCAGCAAGTACCGCAAAAGCGGCGGCTAATGCAATTTCTCTTGCTGAGGCGCTAGTTAGACACAACCATAATGTTATTAAAGCTTTGCCAGCTTGGGAGCCGAGTCAACTAGCTTATGGCAGACAACTTATGGCATCCGGTCAGCAAATGGGCGATCGCTCTCAGTTTAGTTATGGAACAAGTCGATTTGGTGAAAATTTAAATACTCTCCAACAAAAAGCGTAGAGTCAACTGATTTAAACTACTTCAGGAAACTAAAATGCCGCAATTAGAGAGTACAAAACAAGTTCCCTTAATGAGTTTAAATCGTTTTGAGGCATTTAGTGATGGTGTATTTGCGTTAGCGAAGCGGCTCTGAAAGAGCTTCGCGGTGACTTTGCTTGTGATTGAAATTAAAGCACCTGACTTATCTCAAGCAACCTCCTCTGAAGCTATTGCTAAACTATTCCAAGTATTTCCTCACGTTTTGAGCTATGCCACCAGTTTTATTGTTATTGGCGTAATTTGGATTAATCATCATGCACTCTTTCATTTCATAAAAAGAGTCGATCGCACTATTTTAGTAATCAACTTATTTTTATTAATGTGCGTTGCTTTTATCCCCTATCCTACACGGCGCTTATTGGTGAATATGGAACCTCGCTATCCGTCATTGTTTTTTATGGACTGACACTAGCACTGACTGGATTTGCTTACAATGCGCTCTGGTTTTATGTTGTCCGTCGGTACATCACGAGTGAAAAAATCATCTACCAAAAAACTGCTCAAAAAGCAACTATTTGGACTCTGAGTTATCCAATTTCTTATCTTGTTGCCGCAGGCTTGGCTTTTATTAGCATCAAGTTGAGTATTGTTTTTTACATCCTCATTCCCTCATTCTATCTTTTGCCAGGAATTATTGATAAGCAATTAATCGAACAAGTCTGAAGCAGTCGGACAGACTTGTTCCAAGTTCCTACTGAGGAATTAGCACTGTATCAATAATGTGAATCACACCATTCTCTGCTTCGACATCTGGTGTAATAACTGTAGCGTCATTTACTTTGACACCATTAGAGGCATCAATTTTCACCGTTGAACCTGCTGTGGTAGTTGCTGAATCAAGCTTTACCACATCTGCTGCCATTACTTTGCCAGATACAACATGGTACTCTAATACCTTTCTTAATTGAATGACATCTTCTAATAGTGACTCGACAGTTCCCGATGGCAGCTTTGAAAACGCCTCATCAGTTGGTGCAAATACAGTAAATGGCCCTGCACCCTTCAGTGCCGTATCAAGACCAGCAACAGTGATAGCTGTTACTAAAGTGTTGAAAGTACCTGCGTTAATTGCAGTATCTACGATATCAGGCATAAATCTTCGCGTTAATTAGATAAAGAGCAGCGTATTGACTTAACGAATTGCCCTTTTAACTTTACAGTGAAATAGATTAAAAGCCTAGTTAACCTAAAAATTTTACTTATGGTTCGCCCAAAGTGCGATCGCATCTATAGCAATCCGATTTGATTCTTGAATTACTCGTAAAGACTGGGGACTGGGGACTGGGGACTGGAGACTGGAAACAAGGAATAAAGGTGTACTGAGTTTTTTCACGCAATAAAATATGAGTCCTCTATAAACAAGCCTGGCTCGGATTTGCTTCAAGATGGTCATCCACGCCAGTGCTGGACTCTAGAACGCGATCCTTTTTTCCTAGAAACGAGTGTTCCCGGTTCCTTTGCTGCTGGTGATGTCCGGCACGGTTCTGTAAAGCGCGTGGCTTCAGCCGTTGGAGAAGGTGCTATGGCGGTCACTTTTGTTCACAAATATTTAGAGGAAACAGCTTAAATTGCAATCAAGATTAAAACTAAGGATTCTATTTTAACTTAGTGCTATTCCCCCTAATGACTAATGACAAAAAACAGAATTTTAATTTGCACTTTTTTAGCGCTATCATCAGGTTTTTTTGGTGCTTACACCAGTGGGCAAATTACTCTGATGCTGCATAGCCAAAAGTGTCAAAACCAACCTTGGGGTTTAAAGGAGATGTGCAACGCTTGGATCACACCAGGCGCAATCTGGCAAGGTAGCACAACAGGATTATGGACAGGTACTATCTTAGGGGCGTTTGTTGGCGGCTTGGTAACACGCCAAACTCGTGATTAGTTTTGGCGAATTCTATTCGCGCTTACACAAACATAGGCGAACGCGAGTGCGTCTGGTAGAGAAGCCTTGCCGTTGGTGCAGCCTCTCGAACGCTGCGTCTCTACTTTGGGAGAAGAGAAGGGTAGACCACCTCTGTGGGCTAAGAGAAAATTAAGGTTTTTTAATCCACCGAGGTGGGTTTTACCTATCTGTGAACCCATAGCAAAAAAGCCAGTAGGCAGCTTTGGTGTCAGCAAGGCTGGTAAAATCTACCCATAGCGAAGAAGAGTAAATCACCATGCCTACCGAAACTAACCCAGGAAATCAAACTACTACAGGTGCTGATGCTATCGATGAAGCGATCGCACAAGGAATTGATTTTGATGGTTCTCCCATTCCACCTGCCAAGCTAGAACTTTATGGTAAAGTTATGGCGCTAGAAGGCAATAGACAGCGCAGTGGCGTATCTAATACTATGCGATCGCGCATTGTGCGAATTGGCGCAAAACACATTCCCCAAGCAGAACTCGACCAATTACTTGTAGATGCTGATTTCGCACCCCTAAAAGAAAAAGAAATTGCCTTTTTCTATAGTGGTAAATAATTGTTAATATTTTACAACAGTTTTCATTTATTTGAACCAAATATGTTGTAGGGGCACAGCAATGCTGTGCCCTCAATTCTTTATCTCACACATCCTAAATTGCCATCGGTATTTTGGCTTCTTCAATAATTTCTCGATCGGTTTGAAAAGTGTATCTTCAGCAAGATATTCTCAATTTTCCCTTGTCTTTGAATTGGCACACAGCTATATGTACTTAAGTAATAGCTGAAAGACTTGGAGAACAGATGTCAGGAACTACATCAAATTCAGAAATGCTATACCGAGTTCTCGGCAGTACAGAAGAGAAAGTTTCTGCGATTGGATTGGGTGGTTGGCACATCGCCTTGAAGCACGTTGATGAGGAACTGGGTATCCGAATTGTTAGAACAGCCATTGATCGTGGCATCACCTTTATGGATAACAGTTGGGATTACAACGGTGGAGCCAGCGAGATTCGCATGGGAAAAGCGCTACGCGATGGCTACCGAGATAAAGTGTTGCTAATGACGAAAATCGATGGTCGCTCTAAGAAAGAAGCAGCAAAACAGCTAGACGAATCACTCAAACGCCTACAAGTTGATTACATGGATCTGGTTCAGCATCACGAAATGATTCGATACGAAGACCCCCATCGAATTTTCGACCAAGAAGGGGCGAATGCTGCCTTCATTGAGGCGCGAGAAGCTGGAAAACTCCGATACATAGGCTTTACTGGGCACAAAGACCCTCATATTCATTTACATACGCTGGAAGTTGCAGCCACTTACGGGTTTAAATTTGATACAGTGCAGATGCCGCTCAATGTGATGGATGCCCACTATCGGAGCTTTGCGAAGTTGGTTGTGCCAGAACTGGTTAAACAAAACATCGGCGTTTTAGGAATGAAAAGCTTGGCAAACGGTATTCTTTTACGGTCAAATACTGTAACGCCAATTGAATGTTTACACTATGCTTTGAATCTGCCCACATCGGTTGTGATTACCGGAATTGACAGCATGGAAATTCTAGAGCAAGCCTTTGAAGCAGTGCGGACGTTCCAGCCAATGAATGACGAGCAGGTGCGATCGCTCTTAGCAAAAACGGCAGAAGCTGCATCACGCGGCGAGTTTGAGCCTTTCAAAACCTCATCAATTTTTGATAGCACTGCCCAAAATCCAGATTGGCTAGGAGAGGAACCACAGCGCCTCCAGCAATTGATGTCAGGGTGATGCTTTCTTAGTGTTGTCTGTGGAGGAAGTTCACACTATGATACAACACTAATTGCATCGCCACACTATTTAATGCAACCTCCTGCAATGCCATTGTTTCGGCTAACAATGCCATTGTTTCGGCTGACAATGCCATTGTTTCGGCTGACAATGCTATTGTTTTGGCTGACAATGCCATTGTTTCGGCTGACAATGCTATTGCAGCGACCTGCAAAAATTAACTCACGCTTTCTTTAACCTTGTTCTATAGCGTTTCTGTATTGGATTTAACACAGACCTAACAAGAACAGCCGTTTCCCTACTAGCGTTGGGAAGTAAAATTCAAAGCTTCTCTCCTTTTAGGCTATCCATTACCCGGATCTTTATCAACAAACTCTACATTCCTGTTAGTTTTTTTGTTTTAATGGGCACATTAAATATATCGATTATACCAGTATGAGTATATGCCTACCCAGGATAAAACCCGTCGTTTAGCCTCTCAATTAATTAGTCAAGATATAACCTCATTGCATGGTTTGCAAACCATCAGCAGCTATAATACAACCCGTGCTGATGCATCTGTAGCAAATTTACAGCAAGCTTATCAAGCTATGTTGGTGCAGCAACAAGCTGAAACCGAGAAACTAACTTTATACCGTGCTGCTACTGATGCTGCACGATTAGCAGAATGGGAATTTCATAATGCTGTATTAGCGATGAAAGAAGTTGTGCGCGGACAATATGGGTCAGATAGCGATCAAGCCCAAGCGATTGGACTTAAGAAAAAATCAGAACGCAAGCGTCCCAACCGGAAAAAATCAGTTGCGATGGCGTAACCGCCCCCTGGAAGCGATCGCAAGTTAATTAACTTTATGGCGATCGCTAACTTTTCTCTAAGTGCGATGTATAACGACAAGCCGCTACGCGTCTACGCTCATGCCCAAAATTTGTGAATTGTTTAATTTGATTCTTAATTACCATGAAAAAATCTTTACTTAAAATTCAATCTATCAAAATAGGGAATTCGTTTAATAACTAATGACGTAAGAACCTCTATCTAAAGAACGATATGATTAATAAGGTAAATGAAGTAAAAATAGTATGCTAAATCACATGAGATTGTATTTTATGAGACTGAATTATTTTACAAAACAACTTTCCACAGTAAAACGCTGGATGGCTACAACACTGTTTTGTATGTTAGCGATCGCTTTCGTTTGGCAAGGGGCATTTTTATCGAACACTTCAGCAATGGCTGCTCCTACTGCAACCTTGATTGCATTATCAGACGCAGGCGATAAAGTTCAAGAAAAAACCAGTAAAGATGCTGGACGAGCCAAAAATTTTATCGATGATACGACAGATAAAGTTAAGGAAGCTGCAAAGAGCAATGCCAGTAAAGTTGATCAAGCAACAGACAATGGTAGTTTTGTAGAGCGCAAAGCAAAGAAAGATGCAGCTACAATTCAGAAAAGAGCAGACGAAGATTCGGCTCGGACTAAAGAAGCAGTAGATAACACAAAGAATGTTGTTGAAGGCATCGTTGATAATATCAAGGATGCTTTTGGTAAATAGCAATCCTATTTGATTTCGTTCAAATCGAAAGCCTTAGATTCCCGACTTATTAAAAAGGTCGGGAATCTTGCTGTTTATAAATAATTTAAGAAAGTCTAAATTTATTGCACAGATTAATTTATAAACTTTGTGCTGTGATTAAAATCGGCATGTTATTTGCTAATTATCTCAGAAGTAAGACAAAATTTTATAATTATTAATTTAAAAAGATTATTTTACTAAATATCTGAGTTTAGCTAAAGCGAGCGTTATAGTTAAAGAATTTCCACAAAATGCTGCTGTAACATTTATTTTTTATACGAAATAAAAATTATTTTTAAGTAGCATCACTTATTGACAAATGTACTGTATGTTTAAATTATTTCAACCTGATTTGAACGAGTTGTTAATGGTTAACAAATTTTTCACCATTATCAATTACGAAGTTATACTTTCCGCTACAACTTAGTAACAATATAAGAGTCTGATTATGTGAACAACCCGGCCGTGGGAAAATCAAAATACCGAAAACCTGAAGTTAGAGAGGAAAACCCTATAATATGCATCTGAGCGAAATCACCCATCCTAATCAGTTGCACGGTTTATCTGTTCGCCAACTGCAACAGATTGCCCGTCAGATTCGAGATAAGCATCTCCAAACCGTAGCAGTTAATGGTGGACACTTGGGGCCAGGGTTGGGTGTTGTAGAATTAACACTAGGACTTTACCAGACACTGGACTTAGATCGGGATAAAGTGATTTGGGATGTAGGACACCAGGCTTATCCCCACAAACTGCTTACAGGACGCTACGATCGCTTCCATACCCTCAGACAAAAAGACGGAGTTGCAGGTTATCTCAAACTCTGTGAAAACAAGTTTGATCACTTTGGGGCTGGACATGCTTCTACAAGTATTTCAGCAGCATTGGGCATGGCTTTAGCACGAGATTTAAAAGGAGAAAAATTTAAAGCCGTTGCTGTGATTGGGGATGGGGCGCTGACTGGGGGTATGGCTTTAGAAGCCATCAACCATGCTGGACACTTGCCGAAAACTAACCTGTTGGTTGTTCTCAACGACAACGACATGTCTATATCCCGCAACGTCGGCGCGATTCCTCGCTATCTGAACAAAATGCGCCTCAGCCAGCCGGTGCAATTTATTAAAGATAATCTTGAGGAACAATTTAAACAAATTCCCTTCGTGGGTGAATCCCTGTCTCCCGAACTCGGACGAATCAAAGAAGGTATGAAACGCTTGGCTGTTCCCAAGGTAGGTGCAGTTTTTGAAGAACTCGGTTTTACCTACATTGGGCCAGTCGATGGGCATAATCTCGAAGAATTGATTGCCACCTTCCAACAGGCACATCAAATACCAGGGCCAGTTTTGGTACATGTATCAACAGTCAAAGGCAAAGGTTATGAAATTGCCGAACTAGATCAAGTTGGCTACCATGCCCAAAGCCCCTTCAACGTAGCAACTGGCAAAGCCATTCCTTCCAACAAACCCAAACCCCCGGCTTATGCCAAGGTCTTTTCTCACACTCTGGTGAAACTTGCCGAACAAAACCCCAAAATTATTGGGATTACTGCGGCGATGGCAACGGGGACAGGTTTGGATAAACTTCAAGCAAAACTGCCCAATCAATATATTGATGTCGGCATTGCTGAACAACACGCTATCACCCTAGCAGCAGGACTTGCAACTCAAGGGATGCGCCCCGTAGCCGCCATTTATTCTACCTTTCTGCAACGCGCTTATGACCAGATAGTTCATGATGTCTGCATCCAAAACCTGCCAGTGTTTTTCTGCTTAGATAGGGCAGGAATTGTCGGATCTGATGGGCCCACCCACCAGGGTATGTATGACATCGCTTATCTGCGTTGCATTCCCAATATGGTAATAATGGCACCCAAAGACGAAGCAGAATTACAACGCATGGTAGTAACTGGCGTTAACCATACCAGTGGCCCGATCGCTATGCGCTATCCTCGTGGCAATGGCTACGGTGTCCCCCTGATGGAGGAAGGTTGGGAACCTTTGGAAATCGGCAAAGGCGAAATTCTGCGTACAGGCGATGACATGTTAATCGTCGGCTATGGCACAATGGTTTATCCAGGAATGCAAGCTGCTGAAATTCTCAGCGAACACGGCATTGAAGCAACTGTAATTAATGCCCGTTTCGTTAAGCCTTTGGATACCGAGTTGATTTTGCCTTTAGCTAAGAAAATCGGCCGTGTTGTCACCTTAGAAGAAGGCTGTGTTATGGGTGGGTTTGGTTCTGCGATCGCGGAAGCTTTACTAGATGCAGATATTCTCGTTCCTGTCAAGCGATTCGGTGTACCAGATGTATTAGTAGATCATGCTGAACCAAATGAATCTAAGACAGAATTAGGTTTAACTAGCCATCAAATAGCAGAGAGAGTATTGCAAGCTTTCTTTAAGCAGCAAGTATCTGCTGTTGTTTAGTTAATTTTTTGTAGTAATGAATCGCCCACACTTGTTATTCAGGTGTGGGCGATTTGCTTATGAAAATGGCAAATCTTCGTACTGCTGCAATTGTGCGATCGCAATAAAATTAAATAAGTCGGAAGTCGGATATCTAAAAGTCAGACAGTTGGTTCCTGGTATTTGACTCCTCGTTTTTGATGACGGTCATTAGCAACGATAGGATAAACAACGCTGCGTAACCGATTGATTGCACCGACAGGACGATGCACTGCTAGACCATTCCCAGGAGAAAAACTGAGATTTTCCCCAAAGTTATTTTCTTTGGGAGAATTAACCTTTTGATGCTTGACTGTTAGACGACCAACTGTAAAGAAGGGTGATTCCTCTTCATTCCAAACAATGGTGGTATCATCAATGGACATTTCTGGGCTGGTTTGAAATTGGATTTGAAAGTCCCAACAATATTCAGCATCAGGCTTTGCTAAAGCTTGAATGATATCTTCTCGGTAGTAATTGTCCTCTGAACCTGAAGCTTTGGCACGCTGAAGCTCACTTTCTGGTCTGGACTCTAAAGGAAGTTGTTGATGAGGTGGTTGACTGGAAACTGGAGTAAATCCATATTTAATCACAACCGGATATTCCACAGGAATTCGCCCTGGTTGAGATGGATCGAAATCAGATTTGAGTCCCAAAGAATACGCTGAAGCACTCCAATAGCGTTCTATAAGCAAAGTCTTGGGAAACCGTTTAAAACTGGTTTCTAGAAGTGAGATTTCGTAGGGATGCAACTTTTTCCATAAAAGTATGAACGGTATAAGAAACGGAGACAGCTTTGCTCGATAAACCTGCAAAAAAAAGCTGTGGAAGTCTTTGATAGTTCTAATAAAAAAGAATTCGGTATTGTGGGTAATAATATCTTGGGTTTTTAACTCGTGACTTTGCGGTAGTCGTTCTCCTTCTACCCCTATCACTTTTACGGACATGGAGCGCGTATCTCCTTCATAATCATTCTTTACTGAAAACGCACCATTTGCAAATCGTAGCCAAACCGGATATTGTTTCGGTTTGGCAAATAAACCTTGTTTTAGGGAAATGGCTTGAAGTTGAGCTTCAGTTAATGAGGCGCGTTTGCTCAATTCCTGCTTAATTGCTGCTTCATCAAAGTCAAAGATTTCTAGAGTTCCTTGTACAGCAGCGTTGGTTTTAGAGTGGGTATCTCTCTTTGCAGTTTTTTTCTTCTCACCGCCGTAAAGATTATCCATGTTCTTTTTGACTAGCTCACTCATGCGATCGCAATATTTTAGTTCGTCTTTTTCTGGATATTCGGTAAATAGTTTCATTTTTTTAAAGGTAGGATTAATTAGAAAATACTTTATGTATCTTTAACAAGTAGGGTGTGTTTTATCATTCGTAACACACCCTAATTCATTAGGTAATCAAACTGGCTGCCAATCTTGGCGATAAAAAGAAACTCTATAGTTTTTACCTTGAGGAATATTGCGATGCACCACTTGGGAGAGGGTTTTTGTATTCTGAATCTCCTCCCAACCTACTGGTGAAAATGTTTCTGGATTGAAGACACTTTCTGCTAGCAGAGGATTGGTAAACGCCTGAGAAAAGGCATCAATTCCTATCAGTCGTCCTACTAAGGGTGGTAAAGCTGAATTTTGTCGTAAATCTTCTGCATAGAGTCCTACATACAACTCAATATTGTCTACATGACCGTACAATCGTTGCAGTTCTTTCTGGACTTTTTCATTACTACTAATCTGATTGAATTCAGTCACGCGGGGATACTTGCATAATTCCCGATAATCGTTATAGCTTCTTAATTTTGCCTCACGACCCATGCGAATACTAGCTATTTCGGTGGGAATGAGAAATTCAGGTGTGTTGAATAAACTCAGTTGCGCTGCGGGTTGGGAACAACTTTCTTCAAAGATGGCTCCTAATCCTTTGTTGATAATCATGTCGTTGTTCCACATCGAAGCTGGCATAGGAAGCTTTTGCCCGTTGTACATTAAAGTATCGGGTAGCATACTATGCCAACGATAAACTAAACTAAATTCCACCGACATCCAATTATGGCGATACCACTTTTCATCAGTGAACGCCAGGGGATCGGTGAAAAATTGAAAGTGATAGGGAGTGATGTGGTTGATGTAATCTTCTAAAACAATCTTGAGAAATTCAGCCATGACAATATTTCTTGCCGTTTGGAAAAGGCGTTCATCGTCCCAAGTTGGATAATTTTTTGCTAACAGATCGCACACGCGATTATGTTCCCTTAAGGAAAGAACATTCAGCATGACATAGCCGATTTGCACGTTTGCTCGCTCTACTTCCAACCCCATCGCAAACAACTTCTGTTTCTTTTCTGGAGGGAACGTTTCTGCTTTTGGGGTGCCGTCGGTGTAAAGATGGGGCAACCCGTTAAATTCTTCTTTGGGTTTTCCATCTTCATCATAATAAAAGAGAGGATATTCTTCTCCATTAAGAATTTGGCTTTTTAGCTTACCGCCTTCATACGATCGCAGCAAATGTGTAATCTTTGGATTTAACCCATAGACATTGCACATATCGATGTGGTGGTTAGAACTATTCCTGCGTGGATCGTGGCGATCGGTTCTCAGAAAGCTATCTGTAAACCATTGAACAAAATAGGGGAAAATTAGAGAGGATTTAGGTGAGTATTTCGTTTCCCCAGTTTTGCGATACAAAATCTCCAAATCTTGAATCTGCGGCAGATTTTTCTCAAACTTTTCCGCAGGTGTTAAATTAATACCGATATAGTTTTCATTAGTCAAGGGTTTCCAATCTAGAGGTGGTAGTTGGAGTCCTGAATATGTTCGATCGATTAATGACTCCCAGGATGTATAGGGAGACATTGTACTAAACGGATATGGACGAGTCGGAATTTTTAAGATGGCATTGTTAGTGAGAGTTTTGTTTACTTTTCTAGCAAGACCTGGGTTGCTTTGAATAAAGTTCCAAATTGGTTTAAAGCCGGTTAAAACAGCTGTCTCAAGTTTGTTTCTAAACCCATCTCTTGATGTGTCTCTTTTTGCAGTCATAATTTCTCCTTTAGAATAGCTTGCTTCTGTTTGAGAATAAGGGTTATTTCTGCTGATGGTTTTGGCAAGACTAAAACATCAGTAGGAGCGCTAAAGCAGCAAGCGCTCCTTGAAACAACATTATTAATAAATTAATTCAGTTTATCGATAATCTTTTGTAGATTTTTCGGTCGATAGTCCTTGCGACTTTTCAAACGGTTGATCGTGCTTTCATGAATATCTTCAATGACATCCCCGACCTCACGAAACTTGATTCCAGCCAATTTAAAGAATCCAACATCGTTCTTAAAGTCACATTCATAATTGGGGTTAATGCCTGTGGGAATCACACTTGGATCTAAGTCAAGCCCCAATCCCAGGACACCGACTGAATCAATCATCCACTGTAAGGCAGCATCTGATAACCCACTATGTTCTTTCGTTCCACCACCAACGCAGCCGTGCTCACCTGGAAACCACTTTTGAATCACTCGCTGGTTTTCAGCCTCAGGATGCTTTTTCATGGGAGTGACATCAAAGACTTCGCGGATTTCGTCGATCGCCACAGCGTGCAATGCATTCTCAACACATTTGTTTAAAGTAGTATCATGGAATCTGTACCGCTTATTTAGCTGCTCGTTCAACTTGCTGAATGCGGGCATCCCAGGAATACCAAGGGCACCGACGGTGTCAAAACAACCGATCAAGGTGATAGGGACACGCTCACCGTAAGTTTGACGGTATTCCACAGCTTCTTTATCCTTTGGTTTTATACCCCGGCTACGGTAAAGCTCATAAGCGTCATGTGCTTTGGTGACATGGGGACGGTCTAAAAGACCGGAGCAATAGATCATCCCTGCTAGACTTCTAACTGTGTAAGCACCGCGACTGAAGCCAAACAGATAGATTTCGTCACCAGTAACATAATTGAGACTCAGAAATCGGTAGCAATCTTCTATATTTCTATCGATTCCTAGTCCGGTAGCTCCCCCTAAAACTTTTTGACTCTCGGTTCCAATGCCCTCGTCATAAAATATGATCTGTGTAACCCCATCACGGGCGATCGGTTTCACGGATTGAGCTAATTTAACCACATTGCTTGGGTAGGGACTTATTAATTGTTGCCAGGTTCCATCACAGCAAATAACAATGCGTTTCATAGTTCTATTGCAAAGCTTTTGAGTAATTAGGTTAACGATGTTGTTGGTTTCTTAAAACACTTCTTACTAACTAAGTAAAAGAAGATTTTATCAAAGCGATCGCCTTCGCCAACTGAAGATAAATGACGGTGATTTATCGCAAATAAATAAACGTGCGATCGCTTTTTCAGCAGCATCGCTCAAAGCTTGGGCTTCATCCTTCATCGAAGGACTAGTATCGATAACGATAACTAAATCAACAGCAGGTATAGAACTTGCTTGTTTATTCATGCTTGATCCCTTTTTTTTCTTTTAGTTGAAATTGAAAAATTTCATACTTGAAAAGGATAATAAGTTTCAATATAAAAAAATTAAAACTTAGTTTTAAATAATAGTTTACCTATTTTAGTTATTTATTAAAACACTTCACATTGAATAAAACAATTATATAAATGTCATATATTTAACCTGAAACTCAGATATTCAAAATGTTTTAACACAAAAACATTATTTTGTCAATATATAAATATCATAACTAGGCTTTCAAGATGAGTAAAAATTTTGGTTAAAAAATTCTTTTCTAATCTTTTTACTGCATATTCTATGTGTACTTGAAATTAAATAAGTTACTTAATTAAGGTAGAAAATGCTGTAGTTAATTAAATTTGGTTTTTCAAATAAAATTACCAGTATGCATTAAAGTAAAAAATATTACTTATTTACTAATAACCTATTGCTATGACACCTTCCACAAACCAGGTTTATCCCGTTATTTGGCATAATGACTCAGTGTCACTAATTGATCAAACCCGTCTACCCAACGAATATACATTTGTGGAAATTCACCGCAGTGAAGATATGGCGCGGGCGATTAAAACGATGATTGTGCGAGGTGCGCCTGCAATTGGTGTGGCTGCGGGGTATGGAATGTATCTTGGTGCTAGAGAAATCGAAACAAGCGATCGCCACGAATTTTTGCAACACTTAGATAAAGTAGCCCAGTTGTTGCGTTCTACTCGTCCGACGGCGGTAAATTTATTTTGGGCAATTAGCCGGATGATGAAAGCCGCTTACGAAACGCTGGGAACGGTAGAAGACATCAAGCAAACCCTTTTCCAAACAGCCCAAGCAATCAACGCTGAAGATTTGCAAACCTGTCAAGCGATCGGCGACAATGGTTTAGCAGTTTTACCCAATACCCCAGAAAAGCTGAGGCTGCTTACTCACTGCAACGCTGGGGCGCTGGCTACTGCTGGTTATGGCACAGCATTGGGTGTTGTGCGTTCTGCTTGGAGAGAAGGACGTTTAGAACGTTTATTTGCCGATGAAACCCGTCCCCGCTTACAAGGCGCAAAACTCACCGCTTGGGAATGTGTGCAAGAAGGTATTCCAGTGACATTAATTACTGATAATATGGCAGCCCATTGCATGAAACAGGGTTTAATTCATGCTGTAGTTGTGGGTGCCGATCGCATTGCTGCTAATGGTGACACTGCCAATAAAATTGGTACATATAGTGTTGCGATCGCAGCTAAAGCCCATAATATCCCCTTCTTCGTGGCTGCACCCCTTTCCACCGTTGATTTTGAATTAGCCGATGGTAGCAAAATTCCCATTGAAGAACGCGAACCAACAGAAATCTATCAAGTTGGTGATACCATTCTCACACCTGCGGGTGTAGATTTTTACAACCCAGCTTTTGATGTGACTCCGGCTGAGTTAATTACAGCCATCATTACAGAGAATGGAGCGATCGCACCTCATGAATTAGCAAAATCACAACTAAAGCAAGTAGTGTAAATCATTAAGGGACTTTACTGGTCAAGATTAAAGATATGCCCAAAGACGGACTTTCTTTCTCTAAGCCAGAACAGGCGATCATTTATAAGTGGCTTAAAGATAATAAACCTCTCTAAAAATGAGCCTGAAACCCTTATAAAATCGTGGTTGATTCTCAGTTTCTGGAAATGTCTAGTAACTACAACTTCAGCCGTAGTAACAACAACTTAAGCGTTACTTATACCATTTTCAACGTTTATAACTACAACTTCAGCATCTATAACTACAGCTTAAGCTGTAGTAACAACGACTTAAGCATTAGTTATAACATCTTCAGTAATGATAATTACTGTTTAAACCGTAGTCACAACCACTTAAGCGTTACTTATCACACTTGAAGCGTTATTAACTACAGAAGAAGTTGTTGTTAACACAGAAGAAGTTGTTCTTACTACAGCTTTAATTTTATCAGTGACAGCGTTTAGTGTGGTAAGGAACCTTACAGCAATTTTCAGGTAAATAGACCACAATGGTTGAACCTTCTCGTAGGCATCATCTTCGGTAATATAATTTACAGCGTCAGCCATTGCTTGATCGAGTAATTCCAGTGTGCGCGCTTCACGGGAACGGAGAAATTGCAACAAGATTCGACCAACAAAGTTCTATGGGGGATAAATCAGGAGAGTAGGGGGGCAAAAACTTGACTTTTGCACCAACAGACTCGATGGCAATTTTTACACGCTCCGCCTGATGAACCCTCAGATTATCCATAACCACGATCGCCCCTTTCCACAATTGAGGAGCTAAGACCTGAGTTACATATGTGAGAAACACCTCAGTATTGGTACGATTTAGTCTAAACTCCAGTTATTCCGTAGGAATAGATTACTTGTCGTAACCGTTTTACAAGGGGTTTATTGACAGCTTTGATACTTAGGATAGTGCGATCGCTTTTGTACAAGAGAAGTTTAGTGCTGATGATGAGGGCAGAATTTGCCTGTTACTGCTTTTTGTCTAGTGGAACCAAAATGTAAGTTGTCTGGTTATTAGGTATATTAGCGTTCTGACTAGCAGATGGAGTGTCATCCTCAACTGCACTCTTGTCTACGTCCACTGTACCTTTTACAGTGTCTTTAACACCTTCAGCTGCACCCTTAACAATATCCACTGTATTTTTTATAGTATCGTTAACGCCTACAGCTGTACCTTTAACAGCATCCACTGTATCTATTGCAATGCTGTTAACGTCCAAAGCTGTATCTTTAACAGCATCTCCTACATCTTTTACAGTTTCGTTAACACTGTCAGCTACACTCTTTATTGCGTTTCCTACATTTTTTACAGTTTGATTAAAACTCCCGGTAGCACCCTTTACTGCATTTCCTACACTTTTTACAGTTTTGTCAACTTTTTCGGTTGTACCCTTAATAGTTAAAGCCGCAGCTAGTGCACCCAATGTAGCACCAATGAGCGCTCCAAATGCTACTTTAGCTAAGTCATTATTCGTGCTTTTACCTGCTGTATAATTATTGGCTTGATCTGTAGGCATATCAATATTTCCTTCAGGCTGCTCTGAAAACTGTTGATTTGCATTCATAATAATCTTCTCTTTTGTAATAAGACAGAAAAACAATACCTAGACGTTTTTTTCTTAGTCTCGCAGAGTTTAAGTTGGAAAAACGTAAGTTGATCTAGTAACTAATAATTCATGAACTTTCTATGTTTGCAGGTAGTCCTTTAAGTAGAAGGAATAAGTATATAGCGGTTCCCGATCTAGTGAGGTACGTTTTAAAAGCTACTAACCTTGATAAAAAAGATTTGGGTGTACTTCATCTGCTTAGGAAACGCTATATGTCCTTTGAAAAAAGCAACTATTGCTTATCCTTAATCTTTAAAAACTACTTTATTAGACTTCTCTCAGCTACAAACTCAGAAAATTATTGGTTTGCAATCCTATGCGCCTGTTTCTAAGAGTCACTAAAGCCGAGCAATTTTTTCGGAAAATGAGTCATTCTTTAACAGAAGCTATTGGTATTCATTCATTTATAGACATAAGTGACTTTCCAAAACCCCCTTTGTCTAGTCTGAATCTGGAATATACAAGGTTGAGGTACAGTCTATATCTCCTATACCAATTTCATCATTCTTGATTTACGGGTTAATTGCAACTATCTCCGCTTATATTGATTGCTCTGATTTTCAGATGGTTTAGCATTTTCTGCTGTATCCTTTGCTTTGTCCGCAGCACTTTGTACAGCTTCATTAACACCTTCTGCTGTGCTCTGTACTGGGTCTAGTGTTGCTACAGTGGTTTCCTTGGCTACGTCAGCGACATTTTCTGCTGTATCTTTTGCCTTGTCCGCAGCACCTTGTACAGCTTGATTAACACCCTCTGCTGTACTTTGTACTGCGTCTAGTGTTGCTACCGTGGTTTGCTTAATTCCCTCAGCGACATTTTCTGCTGTATCCTTTACTGTGTCCCCAACAACTTGTACAGCTTGATTAACACCCTTTGCTGTACTCTGCAATGCGTCCAGTGTTCCTACAGTAGTTTGCTTGGCTACGTCAGCAACCCCTTCTACGGTGTCGATTGTACCACCTACAACAGCTTGGATAGTACCCTCAGCGACACTCTTTGCCGCGTCCCCTAGACCTTTTGCTGTTTGACCAAGACCATCACCAATAATCTTTGATGCGTCTCCTATTCCTTTTATAGTGTGGTTAAAGCCTTTACCTATTCTTTTACCAGCAAAAGCGCCAGCTAATGAGCCTAACGTAACACCAATGAGTCCTCCTATCAGTGCTCTATTTAATGTAGGATTGCTACCTCCGTTTGCGGGACGAACATCGGATTGAGGCGTAATTGTAGGAGCATTTGCAGGTCTAGATACTCCAGCATCTATGGTTGTGTCAGTTGAACCAGCATAAGATTGACCTGCTGTTGTACGGTTAGCATACTCAATTCCAGATACTCCAGCATCTATGTTTGTACCAGTTGAACCAGCATAGGATTGACCCGTTGTCGTGCGGTTAGCATTTTCAACCTGTTTGTCTAAAGCTTGCTTACTCTCAACCATATCAATAATCTCCTTGATTAAAACCAGATAGCTGTTAGTTATTTCTAATACCTAATCTAGCTAGCGCAGAGTGCAACTTAATCGCTCTAAAGAAACACATATAAGGTGAAATGACTGGAGTTTAGACTAAAAGCGATATGAGAGAACGCAAATCAAATGGAATTAGAGATTAAAAATCAGTAGACCGAAAACTTTTGAAAGTTAAGGAAATTATCAGGGTTTCAGGCGATGCTTTTGAGCTTTCCGTCACGACCACAAGCGATCGCTGTATTTATCCATCCAGAACAGAGGTGCTTGAAAGGTAGATTAGAAGCTGATTTGAGCAGATGATGTTTCCAAGGTGAAATGAAGGGCTGATAAGGGTTATGGAAAAGTTTTCGGTCTACTGAAAATCTTCTAAAGATGACTAACAAAGGGTTTGAGTCCACTTGAATGGACTTTAGCTACTAGCCCAGAAATAAATTTCTGGGCGGGCTAAGGAGCTAATTGACAATGCTACAATATCTCAGGTTCAAAGACTTGAAGCTGGCCTGCGAATAAAATTCGCCAAAACTTAAGTTGACACTAATGCATTTAACCAAAATGCTGAATAATTGCCTCGGCAAATTCAGAACATTTTAAGGGTTCAACTGGCGGTTCTAACAACCGGGCTAAATCGTAAGTGACTTGACTACTCGCGATCGCATCGCTTAAACCTTTCTTAACTAGGTCTGCGGCTTCTTGCCAACCCATAAATTCCAGCATCATCACACCAGACAAAATCACTGAACCAGGATTAATTCGATCTAAGCCGGCGTGTTTGGGTGCAGTACCGTGGGTAGCTTCAAATATGGCACTAGAATCACCAATATTTGCCCCTGGCCCCATTCCCAATCCCCCAACAATGGCGGCGGCGGCATCAGACAAGTAATCGCCGTTCAAGTTCATCGTCGCCAGAATCGAATACTCATCTGGTCTGGTTTGGATTTGTTGAAAAATACTGTCAGCAATCCGGTCATTTACCAAAACTTTATCTTTCCATTTGCCCTCGCCGTGGGTTGCCCAAATTGAGTTAAGAACAGTTTCAACTTCCTTGACAATTTGCGCTTTCTTTTCTTCGGTGAGACTATCAAACCCAGGATCAATCTCGCGGGCGTTTTCTTCTAAGGAAATATTCGGATTTTTTTCCTTATTACTCAAAATCCAAGATTCCCGTTCAGTGACAGTTTCTTGGCGAAATTCGCTGGTTGCTAATTCATAACCCCAATCACGGAAAGCGCCTTCGGTGTACTTCATAATGTTGCCCTTATGCACCAAAGTCACTTGTTGCTTGTGTTTGGGCAATAGCAAAGCGTGTTTGATGGCACGTCTGACTAGACGCTGGGAACCAGTTTTGCTGATGGGTTTGATGCCAATACCAGAATCAAGGGGAATGCGTTTTTTTCCATGTTCTGGGGTGGCGGGGATCAGTTCTTCATTGAGAATTTTAATTAAGCGATCGCCGATTTCGCTACCTTGTCGCCACTCAATGCCTAAATAAATATCTTCCGTATTCTCCCGATAAACAATTACATCCAGCTTTTCGGGATTTTTGTGGGGTGAGGGCGTACCTGCATAGTATCGGCAAGGACGTACACAGGCATACAAGTCAAAAATTTGCCGCAGCGCCACATTTAAAGAACGAATTCCCCCCCCAACGGGAGTAGTCAAAGGCCCTTTAATAGCTACACCATATTCTTCAATTGCCGTGAGAGTATCTTGAGGTAAATATTGATAAGTACCGTATAAATCACAAGCTTCGTCCCCAGCGTAAACCTTGAACCAACTAATTTGACGCTGACCCTTATATGCTTTAGCTACCGCAGCATCTAGCACCTTTTGAGTAGCAGGCCAAATGTCTATACCTGTACCATCGCCACGAATAAAGGGGATAATTGGATTGTCCGGTACGATTGGTTCACCATTTTTGAAGGTGATTTTTGCTCCAGTTGCGGGGGGGGTAATCTTTTCGTACATACTTCACACACTCCTAATCGATACGCTGCTATTCAGAAAAACCTTATGTGGCAGGCTTGTATATTTTGCTGTGTCTTTGCTTGAGTATTGGGTATTGGGGACTGGGTATTGGGGATTGGGTATTGGGAAGAGACAACGAAGTGATTTTTTCAATAATTCCCCCTTCTTCTCCATGTCCCGTCAGTCCCCAGTCCCTAGTCCCTAGTCCCCAGTCACCAGTCCCCAGTAACTAATCCGCAGATTTTCCCCCTATTCCCCTTGTACAGTATTTGGGGATTAAGTGTGGGATTCAGTCAAGCGATCGCAATTTGTACGATCAAAAATAGTAAACTACTTTTCGCTATCAGTGCTTCACCTTAGAGAAGCCCAATAGCTTACCGCTCTTTCACTGACCGCTAAAACGAGAATGGCATGACAGACCCAATGATTTTATCAGGCCCTGCTAATGACATCGACTCCCTCCGACGACCGTTAATCGCTGGGTCTGAAAAAGTCCAACAACAGATAATCCCACAATTAGCTGAGTTGGGTAATGAGGGATTAGACGTGTTGATGGAATTTTTACTGAAACGACGTGAGAACCAAGCTACTTGGGTTGATGGCAAAGCTTACCAAGTCCTCTATAACTCCGATGCACCTCAAGCCAAAGAATTTCTGCGCTCTTGTTTTCCTGAGGGAATTGTACCTCTAAAATCAGAGTGCGGGATTAACTACAATTCTTTGCAACAGCTACTAGCTGTTCAAGACTTCCAAGCAGCCGATCGCCTGACCATAGAAAAAATGTGTGAACTCTCAGGGCCAACGGCTGTACAACGAAAATGGTTGTATTTTAGTGAGGTAGAAAATTCCCCGGCTGTTGACTTGCAAACTATTAACAACCTATGGTTAGTCTACTCAGAAGGGAAATTTGGTTTTTCAGTGCAGCGAGAAATCTGGTTGAGTTTGGGTAAAAACTGGGAGAATTTCTGGCCGAAAATTGGCTGGAAAGCAGGTAATAACTGGACGCGATATCCTAACGAGTTTACCTGGGATTTAAGTGCGCCTAGAGGTCACTTACCGCTCTCTAATCAACTTCGAGGGGTACGAGTATTTGCTTCTTTACTTTCTCACCCTGCTTGGTCGAAGAATCCAGAAAAATGATTTTAAGCCTACGTACAAATAGATTATGATAACTCCCACCAACCGAGAATTCTACGTCATCATTGAACGGGATGAAGATGGCTACTATGTCGGAGAAGTCCCTCAGCTAAAAGCCTGTTACAGTCAGGGAGAAACAATTGATGAGTTAATGGCTAATATGAAAGAAGTAATTGAACTTTGTTTATAAACAAAAAGTGATGAATAAATCCTAGAATTTATAGGAATTCAAAAGGTAGTAATTTAATGCCAAAGCTACCAGTTTTAACAGGTAAAACAGTTATTAATGCCCTTGAGAAAATAGGATTTCAGGCGGTGCGTCAAAAAGGCTCTCATGTACAAATGCAACATGAGGATGGACGCTTATTAACTTTTCCTGTTCGTGCTGGTAAAACAATAGGTAAAGGATTACTACGCAAAATACTACGCGATGCTGAACTGATGAGGGAAGAGTTTATCGGATTGCTGGAATCATAGAGTTGGGAGGTTTTCTACCAATTCTAAATGCACAATATAAAATCAGATAATGGCAAACGTTCGTCTAGAAGATATTAAGCGTAGATTCAATAACGTCACCGCTATTGAGGATATTACCTTTGAAATTCCGGATGGCGAGTTTTGGGTTTTAGTTGGGCCATCGGGTTGTGGTAAGTCTACAATTTTGCGAACGATCGCTGGTTTAGAAAGCGCTACATCTGGCAAACTCTATATTGGCGATCGCTTGGTGAATAATATCCCAGCCAGACAACGGGATGTGGCGATGGTATTCCAAAATTACGCTCTCTATCCTCACATGAGTGTGGCGCAAAACATCGCCTTTGGCTTGCAAATGCGGAAGGTTGATTCTAAAATCATTCAAGAACGGGTGATGAATGTGGCGCGATCGCTTTCTCTGGATCACCTGCTGGATCGCAAGCCGAAACAACTTTCTGGGGGACAGCAACAACGGGTAGCATTAGGGAGAGCGATCGCTCGTGAACCACAAGTGTTTTTACTTGATGAACCTTTATCTAATTTAGATGCCCAATTGCGCGATGATACAAGGGCAGAATTGAAACAGTTACATCAAGAATTAGGCATTACAACTATTTACGTCACTCACGATCAAGTTGAAGCGATGACTTTGGCTGATAAAATTGTCGTGCTAAATCGCGGGCGGATTCAACAAATTGGCGATCCCCAAAGTATTTATGCAAGTCCTACTAATGAGATGGTGGCAACTTTTTTAGGCAGTCCACCAATGAATATTTTGCCTGCAATCTACGAAAATAACGGGTTTGATGTGAGTGGACAGTTATTAGTAATTCCAGCAGTTGTAAAAGAAAAATTGCAGTTCTGTCAGGGACACAGTTATGATTTGGGGATTCGTCCAGAGCATATTTTTATTAACGAACCGCCTTCTCTGCAAGACGGTATGCGAAGGCGTAGCGTCTCGCAGAGAAGCCGTCAAGAAGTAAATGAGAGTCAGCTGATTGTAGAAGTTAAGGTGGTGGAACCTTTGGGAAGGGAAACTTTGATTCGTGCTGGTTTACCAGGTTCGGCGGTGGTGTTGAATATTCAGGTAGGCTCTGATGTGCGTCCGCGTCCAGGCGATCGCCTTTCTCTACAACTCGATTTAAATCAATTGTTTGTATTTGATCCTAAAACTGGAGACAGAATTTTATAAAGAGTTTCTTAAACTGCCAGAAATAATTGCAAATTCCCAATTTTTTGTAGCCATAATCTAAGAAAATAAAAACTGCAATAGAAACTTAATGGATTCCCTGCAAAAACTTATATGGCTATTAATCGACGGTATTTCTTGTTTTTACTCACATCAGGTGCGGGTGCTTTTGCATTAGATGCTTGTGCATTAGCAGAAAAATCTTCTGAGGGAAACACTGCAACACCAAATACAACAGCAAATACAACAGTAAATAGAACAGCAAATACAACAGGGGCTATCCAACTACCGCCTTTACCTTACGCCTACGAAGCACTGGAACCACACATTGATGCCAAAACGATGCAATTTCATCACGATAAACACCACGCAACTTATGTGAAAAACCTGAATACAGCGTTAGCCAAACATCCAGAACTCAAAGGTAAAAGTGTTGAAGAACTGTTGCAGAAACTTGACAAAGTACCACAAGATATTCGCACAACAGTACGCAATAATGGCGGTGGTCATGTGAACCACTCAATGTTCTGGCAAATTATGAAGCCGAAAGGTGGGGGAGAACCAACAGGAAATATAGCCTCCGCGATTAATCAAAATTTTAGCTCTTTTGCAGCTTTTAAAAAACAGTTTAACGAAGCTGGTGCTGGTCGTTTTGGTAGTGGTTGGGTTTGGCTAGTGCGTAACAAAGGTGGCAAGTTAGAAGTGACAACTACAGCTAACCAAGATACTCCCTTAAGCGCAGGTAAATATCCCATTTTGGGTAATGACGTATGGGAACATGCATATTATCTTAATTACCAAAATCGCCGCGCCGACTATTTAGATGCCTGGTGGAACGTGGTTAATTGGGATGAGATTAACAAGCGGTTTGCAGCTGCAAGGAAATTTGCCTGAAACCAGACAACAATTTAAAGTTATAGGCAGTTATAGGCGCTTAAAAACTGGCAACAGAAACAATATTCTGCTGCCAGTTTTTCGGGTGTGATAAGCTAATCGTCATTCTTTTTTCAGAATGATTCGCTTGTATAAGACTATGATTTTATTTCTGAAAAAGCTCGCCCTCAACTCGAAAAGCCTGATTCCATATTGCCTACTCCCTACTCCTTGCCTATCGCGCTTCGCGCACCACCTAGATAATTTCAAAAATCAAATATGATTCCTATAGTAAGCAAAACCAATGCATTGCATAGAGTTGTCTAAGAGGAAGCCTCTGCTCAGAACTCCTCCCATTGTAAGAAGTGGCGTTACACCTATCGTGCTAAATTACTTATGAAAAGTAAAAGTTATATAAAATGAAAATTTCAGATTTTGTCATGACAACGTATAAAGTTTAAAATCATTTGATCAAATGTGCAATTTGAATAAAAACACTCTTGAGTCCTTTTGATTATAAGGAGGAGATTCTCATGAAGATTGGTTGCAAATTATTCATGCTTGCTTTAACTGTTCCATTATTTATTGGAATTTTAAATTTTAAAGTACAAGCTCAAGTTACTAGAAAATTGGGTGTAGCTGGTGATATTCCTGTTCCCGGCA
>NZ_CAXTNP010000085.1:0-2191 GCF_964245575.1 uncultured Nostoc sp.
GCAAGCTTTAGAATTGAGAAAACGCTTACTAGGAGACAACCATCATCATGTCGCCAATAGTCTGAATAATCTGGCATTACTCTACAAATTTACAGGACGCTACAACGAAGCCAAACCCTTGTTTGAGCAAGCTTTGGCGATTTGTGAGCAGAGTTTAGGTGTAGGTCATCCCAATACAATGACGATAAGGGGAAATTATGCAATCTTTTTAAGAGAAATATATCGCTAGCGATCGCCTCCCTTCGCTACGCGATTGCACCCTTTCTCCCAAAATCACACCATAACCCTTCACTTGTAGAAATCTTTGCCCAACTGCAAGCAAAAATTGATGCCACACAACTGTTGTAGTTTAAAGTTTAGGAGCGATCGCCCATCAATTGTAACTTCAAAGGGCGATACCTTTCCTTCTCTACGAGAGGCTGCGCCAACGGAACGTTACGCGAACGATAAGCTTTCCTGCGGAACGCTAACGCTCCGTCTTAATCCAATACGCTTGGGTTAAGCATTTCTTCTTTCTCTTTGCGTGCTTTGCGTCCAACTCTTAGAGACGCTGCGCGTTGGCGGAAGCCTCTCCAAGAGTTGGCGGTTCGTTAAAAAAATTGACTTTAACAAAGAGTTTTAGCCTTAACCCAAGCGTATTGCGTCTTAATCTCTTTCTCCGTGTCCTCTGCGCCTGAAGCAGTTTGATTCTCATGCCCCCTCATATCCAAAGTACAGTAAAAAATAGAGCGGCGCCGAATAGCCCGTCGTAGACATCGCATAGCCATTTTGAGTACAAAACTCGAAACTTGAGGTTCAAAGGCTCAACGTTGAGGTTTAAAGGCTCAATCGTCAGCCTCAAAGGCTCAACATTGAGGTTTAAAGGCTCAACTGTCAGCCTCAAAGGCTCAAGTAGCGATGTTTAACGGCGACCACTGCTTGTAAATCTTTCTATGCAAATGGTCTTTCTACGCCGAAGAGAGGAGTTTTCCAAATGCAGACGAAGTAGAATTAAAAATAAACTTCACAAGCTGTTTATGCAATGGGCTAATTTTCTAGGCAAAGAAGCTGCTACTAACAGCTTATCTCTAGATCAAACAGCAGCTTTTACAAAGTATTTTAAGACCGAAAACTTAGGTAAAAGTGAAGCTAAACTTACCAGCGAATTAAACGTTGATATTGCTGCTTTTAGAAAGTGGATGGGTGAGGTATATAACAAGTTTGCCCAGAATTATCCTGAGTTAGCTATTTCTAACAGTAGGGACAAACTAGAAAAGTTACAAGCTTACCTGAGAGCGAAATATAATAACGAATTAGATGTCCTCAAACCATTGGCGGCGATGAAATTATTAAAAACGCTGGTGGTTCGGGAACGACTGCAACAAGAATCTTGGGTTGCGAGAAAAATTTGTAAATTTTTAGGATATTCACCTTTAGCGTTAGAGTTAGTAGGGCGATATCTGGATAAAATGCCAGATTTGTCTCTGGAAACACTACTGAAGCGGCTAGAGAAAAAGCGAGTGGAACATGAAGCAGTAGTCAATGCTAACTCATTGATGCCTTATGAATACGGTGTAGCTGAAGCTTTTGAATTAAGTTGGGAACAGTTGGATGAAAATGCACAAAGCTTTAGCTGTTTGCTAAGTTTGTGTGCCTTAGCTGACATCCCCTTATCTGTTGAGACGATAGAAGATAACAAAAAACAAGAACTTTGGGAGAAAGCCATAGCGGATTTACTAGAATTGCATTTGCTACAACAAAAAAGTAAAGAAATTTATCGTCTAAATCCCCTGATTCGGCAACTTTTCCAAATGAAGTTGGATAAGTCAAATGAGGCGGATGAAGCAAAAACTAACTTTGCAGCGATGATGTTAGAGGTAGCAAAGCTAATTCCGCAACAGCCCAACCCTGAAGATATTCTCAACCTCACTCCACATATCCCGCACATTATAGAAGTTGCAACCCACCTATCCCAGTATGTGGGCGATGAAAATCTAATCACTCTGTTTACCAAATTGTCCTGGTTTTATCAAGGTCAAGGACTTCATCAGCAAGCAGAATATTGGTTGCAACAGTGTGTAGAAGTGACTCAAAATCGTCTTGGTTTAGAACATACCGATGTCGCTGCTAGTTTGAACAATTTAGCAGGATTTTACAAATCTACAGGACGTTACAGCAAAGCTGAACCTTTGTATCAGCAAGCTTTAAAACT
>NZ_CAXTNP010000085.1:2291-22523 GCF_964245575.1 uncultured Nostoc sp.
TGCTGGGAGAGAACCATCTTGATGTCGCCACTAGTCTGAATAATTTAGCACAACTCTACGAATCTACAGAACGCTACAGCAAAGCCGAACCCTTGTATCAACAAGCTTTAGAAGTGAGTAAACGCTTGCTGGGAGATAATCATCCTGATGTCGCCATTAGTCTGAACAATCTCGCAGCACTCTACCGTAAGACAAGACGCTACAGGAAAGCCAAACCCTTATTTGAGCAAGCTTTGAAAATTTGTGAACAAACTTTAGGTGTAAGTCATCCTACTACTATGACAATTCGGGCAAATTATGCAAACTTTTTAACAGAAGCATATCACTAGCGATCGCAAGGCAAAAGTAAAAAGTCAGGCATAATTGTATTCCAACCTCTTGCGCCATTTTAAATGGTATGTTTATTTCAGCGATCGCTGTACTAGCGATCGCATCAAAATCATTCAAAATAGAAAAAGTAATTTATAGACGTAGTTAAAATCTATCCCTCTCTCCACCAGCGAAGAAGAGGGGTTAGATTCTACTTACATCCTAAAGACTTGCGAGTATCCACACCAGTTTTAGAATTCACACCACTTGCTTTAACACAAAGCTTTTTCAGTTGTATCCCATCTAAAATTGCATTCGTAAAATCAGCACCTGTGACATTTACATCATCAAAAATAGAACGCAGCATCATTGCATCAGTCAACACAGCATCACTTAAATCAGCATCCTTAAACCTTGTTAGATAGGCTATGCCTTCACTAAAATCAGCACCATGCAGATTTACTCCCTCCAACAGGGTACCGTTAAATACGCCACCACGTAAGTCAGCATTGCTAAAATTAGCATTCTCAAGTTTGAGATTGGTAAACTCAGTGCCAACTAAACTTTGACCAGAGTAATCCTTGCCCTTGAGTTCATCATTACCCATAGAACGGGTAATACTCGAAGAACTTGCAGCTTGCGCCGATAAGGGAAACCAAAAAAGAACCATCGCTAAGACAAAGCTAGCTAACAGTCGCCAATATTTCATAATGTCTTCTTAATAAATCTCAACACTTGCACCATTAACTATTAAAGCTTATGGAAGGGCACAAGGGAGTAGGGAGTGGGGAGTGGGACAAGAGGTGAGAACTTGCAACAAGTCTTTCCCCTTGTCCCCAGTCCTCTTGTCAATGCCCTATTCCCCATTCCTAAATTCAATACACAAGACTCTAAAACCAGAAAGCATCTCGTAGGATTATAGATGTTGAGGTGCGATCGCAAAATTACCTGTGGCTAATCAAGAAGACAACGCCCAATCTCTGGCGCGAACCCTTTTATATCAAGTGGGTGTAGAACTTAAAGCACGCTTTACCAGCTTTGGTGGTTGGGAAATGCCTGTGCAATTTAGTGGCATTAGCCGCGAACACGAAGCTGTAAGAAATACAGCCGGAATGTTCGATATTTCCCACATGGGCAAATTTACCCTCCAAGGTAAAAACCTCATTTCCCAACTCCAGCCTCTAGTGCCTTCCGACTTGAGTCGTTTGCAACCTGGTCAAGCGCAATATACCGTATTGTTAAATCCCCAAGCCGGAATTATTGACGATATCATTGTTTATTACCAAGGTGAAGACACCATTGGTATACAGAGGGCATTCATCATAGTCAATGCCTCTACCTCTGGTAAAGATAAGGCATGGCTATTGCAACACCTTGACCTAGATAAAGTGCAATTCCAAGACCTTTCACCAGATAAAGCCTTAATCGCCGTGCAAGGGCCAAAAGCGATTAAATACCTCCAGCCCTTAGTGCAAGAAGACTTACAATCAATCAAAGCCTTCGGACATTTAGAAGCAACCCTACTAGGCAAACCTGCCTTCCTGGCCCGCACAGGTTACACCGGAGAAGATGGCTTTGAGGTGATGGTAGATCCAGATGTGGGGGTAGAATTGTGGTTAAGTCTCCATAATGCTGGTGTTATTCCCTGTGGACTCGGTGCCAGAGACACTCTGCGGCTAGAAGCGGCAATGGTACTTTACGGACAAGATATCGATGACACCACCACACCCTTAGAAGCCGGTTTGGGGTGGCTAGTTCATTTAGATAGCAAAGGCGAATTTATTGGTCGGGAAATTTTAGCACAGCAAAAAGCCACTGGAGTGCAGCGCCGATTGGTCGGTTTGCAAACCCAAGGACGCAACATTGCCCGTCACGGCTATCAAGTGTTATCCGCAGGTAAAGTTGTGGGAGAAGTTTCCAGTGGCACCCTGTCGCTTACACTTGGTTATCCCATTGCCTTAGCTTACGTTCCTACCCAACTAGCAACCGTCGGTCAACAGCTAGAAGTCGAAATTCGCGGCAAAGCTTATCCAGCAGTTGTAGTTAAACGTCCCTTTTATCGGTCAAAAAATCGTGTCGCCAACTGATAAGCGTCGAGGTTTTTGAGGAATAATGTGTTGTGAGTTAGTTAGTCAATCAATCTACAGTAAGGTTCATTACCAGATATGGCTTGGATGACTGTTGGGACAATAATTTTTTTGATAAGGGAGAGGAAGTGATATGTCTTTTGAATATCCTCAAGATTTCAGATACCTGGATTCTCATGAATACGTGCGAATAGATGGTGAAATTGCCACCATTGGTATTACTGAATTTGCTGTACATGAATTGGGCGATATCGTCTTTTTAGACCTGCCAGAAATTGGCGACGCTCTTACTAGGGGAGAAAACTTTGGCACAATTGAATCAGTGAAAGCGGTTGAAGAACTGAATTCACCAGTAACAGGCACAGTTATAGAACGTAATGAAGCCTTAATAAATTCTCCCGAAGACGTGTCAGAAGACCCCTACGGGGAAGGGTGGTTTTTGAAAGTGCGCGTCAATGACCCTGATGAAGTTGAGGATGCCTTGACAGCAGATGAGTATCGCGCCCAGGTAGAAGGGGAGTAGGCAAGAGACGGAGGGGGATGAGGGAGACAAGCAAGACGAAACAGACAAGGAAAAATTTTCTCTCCCATCTCCCATTCCACCCGAAGATAAGTCATGAAATTTAGATTAACTGAAAAGTTACACCTACTTATCATCAGTATTTATTGCAAAATATGAAATAGTACCGTCTGGAGAGTAATTTGTGGTATTGAACGCCCCTATTCTCAAGTCTAATGAGCAGCAAGTGCTGGACGAAAAAAGTCAAACAAGTCAAAAGCTAAGTAGTTTTGTGCCAAGACACATTGGCCCTAACTCCGACGATATCCAGCAAATGCTTAAGGTTTTGGGGTTTCCCAGTCTGGATGCCCTAATCAACCAAACAGTCCCGCAGGCAATTCGGCTGAAGCAACCGTTAAAGTTACCAGAAGCCGAAAGTGAGTATGCAGCACTGGCATCTTTAAAAAAAGTTGCTGCCAAAAATCAGGTTTTCCGCTCATACATCGGTATGGGATATTACGACAGTATTACCCCACCTGTAATTGGGCGTAACATTTTAGAAAACCCCGGTTGGTATACTGCCTACACTCCTTATCAGCCAGAAATTGCCCAAGGGCGGCTAGAAGCACTGCTAAATTTCCAAACCCTGATTATCGACTTAACAGGTTTGGAAATCGCCAATGCTTCGTTACTTGATGAAGCCACAGCCGCAGCTGAAGCGATGAGCCTAAGCTATGGTGTTTGTAAAAATCAGGCAAATGCCTATTTTGTCTCTGGTGATTGCCATCCCCAAACTATCGACGTGTTGCAAACACGCGCTCAACCATTAGGGATTAAGATTATTGTTGGCGATCATCAAACATTTGATTTTGATCAACCAATTTTTGGAGCTGTTCTGCAATACCCTGCTAGTGATGGCACCATTTACGACTACCGCGCTTTTATAGAAAAAGCCCATGCTAAGGGTGCATTGGTGACGGTAGCAGCAGATCCTTTAAGTTTAACTTTGCTCACCCCTCCTGGGGAATTTGGCGCTGATATTGCTGTTGGTAGTACCCAGCGCTTTGGTATTCCGTTGGGGTTTGGGGGGCCTCACGCGGCATACTTTGCTACGAAGGAAGAGTATAAGCGGCTGGTTCCAGGGCGAATTGTGGGTGTATCAAAAGATGCTCAAGGTAAGCCTGCATTGCGTCTCGCCTTGCAAACCCGGGAACAGCACATCCGCCGCGAAAAAGCTACTAGTAATATTTGTACTGCACAAGTGCTGCTAGCGGTAATGGCGAGTATGTACGCCGTCTATCATGGGCCAGATGGACTGAAGCAAATTGCTGAAAATATCCACCAGCTAACTTTAATGTTGGCAGCAGGACTAAAGCATTTGGGTTACAAAATTAGTTCTAAATATTTCTTTGATACATTGCGCGTGGAGTTGGGAACACGCAGCCTGGAAGTAATTCTCGAAGCTTGTCAAGCACGGAATATTAACCTGCGGATTTTTGATGACACTGCCGTTGGTATCTCTGTAAATGAAACAACTACAGTAGATGATTTGGTAGAGGTTTTGGAGATTTTTGCAGCGCCTGATAATCTATTTCTCGGTTTTAAAGAAATTGGAGACTTAATTGCAGCAGGGCGCAAATCACCTCAACAAAATTCAAGCCTTGCCCGCACCAGCACCTATCTCACCCATCCTGTATTTAACCGCTATCATTCAGAAACTGAGTTATTGCGCTATCTCCACAAGCTAGAAAGCAAGGACTTATCGCTAACAACATCGATGATTCCTTTGGGGTCATGCACAATGAAGTTGAATGCGACTGCTGAGATGATTCCGGTAACTTGGGAGGAATTTGGCAAGATTCACCCGTTTGCCCCTGCATCCCAAACGCAAGGTTATCAAATCCTGTTTGAGCAACTTGAGGCATGGTTAGCTGAAATTACTGGTTTTGCGGGAATTTCTCTACAACCAAATGCTGGTTCTCAGGGCGAATACGCTGGACTTTTAGTGATTCGCCAATATCACGAAAGCCGTGGACAAAAACACCGTAATGTTTGTTTGATTCCCACTTCGGCACATGGGACAAATCCAGCAAGTGCGGTGATGTGCGGGATGAAGGTGGTGGCAGTTGCCTGTGATTCACAAGGTAATATTGACGTTGATGACCTGAAGGCTAAGGCAGAAAAACACAGCAATGAACTAGCTGCCTTAATGGTGACATATCCCTCGACTCACGGTGTTTTTGAGGAGCCAATTCAGAAAATCTGCGCTATTGTCCACAGTCACGGTGGACAAGTTTACATGGATGGGGCAAATATGAACGCCCAAGTGGGAATTTGCCGTCCTGGAGATATTGGCGCGGATGTCTGCCATTTAAACTTGCATAAAACCTTCTGTATTCCTCATGGTGGTGGTGGCCCTGGTATGGGGCCCATTGGTGTTGCATCTCATCTTGTGCCTTTTCTCCCCGGACATCCTGTGGTAGGGACTGGGGACTGGGGACTGGGGACTAAGAAGGAAGAAATTCCCAATACCCAATCCCTAATCCCCAGTACCCAGCATATTGGTGCTGTGGCGGCTGCGCCTTGGGGTAGTGCTAGTATCTTGGTGATTTCTTGGATGTACATCGCCATGATGGGTGCAGATGGTTTAACCCAAGCTACTAAGGTGGCGATTCTCAACGCTAACTACATCGCCAAGAAACTGGAATCGTACTATCCGGTTTTGTATCAGGGAAAAAATGGTCTAGTTGCCCATGAATGTATTTTAGATTTGCGATCGCTCAAAAAATCAGCTGCGATCGAAATCGATGATGTTGCCAAGCGTCTGATAGATTATGGTTTCCATGCACCGACTGTCTCCTGGCCTGTAGGAGGTACAATCATGGTGGAACCGACAGAAAGTGAATCTAAACAAGAGTTAGATCGTTTCTGCGATGCGTTGATTTCTATTCGCCAAGAAATTGCCGAAATTGAATCAGGTAAGGTGGATGCTCAAGATAATGTTTTGAAGAACGCACCCCACACCGCCGAAAGTCTGATCGCTGGAGAATGGCAGCATCTCTATTCTCGCGAACAAGCTGCCTACCCTGCACCTTGGACTCGTGAGTATAAATTCTGGCCTGCTGTTGGTCGCATCGACTCAGCTTTTGGGGATCGGAATTTTGTTTGTTCTTGTCTGCCAATGGATGCTTACTAAACTGAAGTGAAGAGTTAGGAGTTAGGAATTAAACTCCTAACTCCTGCCTTCGATAAACACTGATAATTTACCTGTTTCTATCTGTGATTGTCTGGTTGTGATACCTGGGAATTAAACGATTAGGCTTGTTGTATTTCTGGACGACCATCTTCAACCACAAATGAAGCCCGCTTACTAAGCGTGCCATTCGGGGTTGTGACGTTTGATAAAACTAGATAATCTGTCTTGCAGGTTGTGGGAGTCAGCGCACAGCGAACATACCCCCGTTGACCGTTGAAGAACTTAATGTGTGGGTTATCAGGTAAGTAAGCTTCAACATTTGGGCTGGTATCTGCCCCATCTCCACCGGAGGTTATTGAGGTACAGACAAATTCACTTCCGACCGTAGCAGATTTTGGGTTATTAAAGTCAGCCTTTAAATTCATTGCCCAGTTGGAATGGATATCGCCTGATAAGACTAATGGATTAGATGGTTTGCGCTGTTCTAAAAAACGCATAAGGCGATCGCGGGAAGCCACATAACCATCCCACTTATCCATGCTGTAGGTTTCGCCTTCTCCTGGTTTTGTATCTATCTGAGCAACTACAACTTGCTGGGCTAAAACGTTCCACTTAGCCTGTGAACTATCTAAACCATCATATAGCCAATCTTCCTGACGCTTACCAGTAATCGTTGCATTCGGATCTTCTCCACAAGGACGTTCGTTAGTGCCATCACCACAGGGCTGATCGGTGCGATATTGGCGGGTATCTAGGACATGAAAGGTCGCTAAGTTACCAAAGGAGAGCCGACGGAAAAGTTGCATATCGGGGCCAACGGGACGCGAGAAGGGGCGCAGTGGCATGTGTTCGTAGTAAGCCTGATAGGCAGCAGCCCGTCGTTGCAGAAAGATTGCCCGATTTTGATCTGGTTCAGTATCGACTTCCGAGATGTCGTTGGCGTAGTTGTTTTCTACCTCGTGGTCATCCCAGGTGACAATCCAGGGAAAGGCTGCATGAGCTGCTTGCAGATTGGTATCGGTTTTATAGAGGGCGTGACGGTTGCGGTAATCTTCCAAGGTGAGAATTTCAGCACTGTTGTGCTTTCTGGGGCGATTGTTTGATATTCCTCCTTCATAGATGTAGTCTCCAACATGCACTACTAAGCTGAGATCATCTTGGGCAATATATTTGTAAGCAGTATAGTATCCCTGCTCATAGTGCTGACAGGAGACAAGGGCAAAGTTTAATTTATTTAAGTAGCCACCTGCTAGAGGAGCTGTACGAGTGCGACCAATGGGGCTAGCGTCTTGGCCGACAAGAAACCGATACCAGTACCAAGTATCAGATTGTAGTCCTTCTACCACAACTCGAACAGAGTGAGCTAGTTGTGGAGTTGCAAGTACCGTACCTCTAGAGACAATACGCCTCATATCAGGATCGGTTGCTACTTCCCAGCGAATTGGCACATTAGCAGGTGGCATTCCACCTCCGTTTAAGGGTTCAGGAGCGAGACGAGTCCAAATCACTACGCTGGTAGGATAGGGATCGCCCGACGCTACACCCAAAGTGAAAGGATAATTGGAAAATCTGCTTGTGGCGATCGCTCTTTGAGGAGAAAATTGGTTAGCGATCGCCAAACCAGACAATGCTCCTGCCCCAATAATTAAGTTGCGTCGTTTGATTCGACTGTGCAGGAACTGCTCAAAATTCCGATAATTTACCATTCTCTACTCCTGGCTAACAGGTAAGTTAAAGTACAGCAACAGCTAACACAAAGAAGGCAGGGTAATCTTAGGAAAACTTCGTAACTAATTCCCTTAGCAAAATCAGATTTTAATTTCCAATTTTTGATTCTGCTATCAATGTGTTAGATATTGTTTTCCTACAGAAAAGCCTACTAATAAGAGATTAATCCTGGGCAAAGAAAGCGTTAATATCAACTTAACCAAGATTAGATTTTAACCTGTTTTATTGATGCTACCTTTCTCTTCATCATCCAGCCAAGGCTACAAGTAAAAAGAGCGCCAACTAAAGGTGTAGGTTCAGGTACTTGTCTATAAGAAACTCTACCTGATATAAGTTCAGCATTTGGAGAAGTTTTAGAGAAAGTTGTAAAATCCTCACCAATAATTTCATAACTTATAGAACTGGAAGGATTAGCTTTATCATTGAACTGATAATCTAACGCAAAATATTTTTTTCCTGTTAAGGATGTGCTTGAAAAGATAAGAGGAAAATCTGGGTAGTTGGCATCATCTTTTTGCGTGTAAACGTTAGAGTCACCATCAAATTTAAAAGAAAGTGACTTAATGGCAGCTTCGGGATTATAGTCATTACTGAAAGTTGAGTCATCAAAGCTAAAAAAGCCATTTCCCTTAGTTACTGGGCTATCAACTGTGAAAGCGTAATTCAGAATTGCAGCAGATGCAGATTTTGCATCTACAGTAGCAAAACCTAAAGTAAGAGTAGCAGCAGCAATCAATAGTTTTGGAACCAATTTCATCTCTGTTTTCCTCACCATAAACTTCTCTAAGCAATGCAACTACAAGCTATAAAAATAACTTGTTCCTAACTTACTTATTTTCCAAATGGATATTCATCACTGGTTAGAACAGTGATGAAATCAATGATTTGTTTCTTTTTATTGACAAAGAGACAAATCCTCAATTATTTTGAGACACCCTATTTTAGAATTATGAGTTTAAGCAAACTTTAATCAAAGGTAAAAATAAAATTTAATTTAAGTTTGCCAATGAAAAAGTTAGCCATAACCGCAGGGCAAACGCATCTAAATATTGATCGACCTGAATAAGAGTGGAATTCAGCAAGACTGCAATCAAATATGACTTTCAGGAAATTAAATGTTCAATTTTATCGCAATGACAATCATTATGAGAGGGAGGAAAAGTTAGAGGAAACCATCGCTTGACTGTCAAAGAAGGGAGCAACGCGATTTTGTAAGATCGGAGTAAATTATCAATTACATCACTAAATTATCAATAATACAGGTTTTTTGTTGCGATCGCTACGTGTACCGAAGGTAATCGCATCCCAAAATAGCCTATTTGCATTTTTAGTTTTCACCAAAACAGTGCTGAGTAAAAAGTAAAATTAATTGCACTCAGCATATAGGGTCTGAAGACCCTATATTTATTTATGAAAAAAATAAAAATATTTTTTTTGAGACACTCATGCTGAGAAAAAATACGTCCTTGTTTCAATCCCCTAGTTTTAACTATGGGGTTATACTCAGCACTCTAAGCCGAGGTACTCAGCACTACTGAAACTTAGCCTTAACTGAATTGTATTGCCTCTAATTCTTCTCTTACAGATAAAGGCTGATACCCCAATGCAAAAGCTTTGGAACTATCCAAAGAAACATCTGCCGGTCTAGGTGCTGCCATTTTCACATCTTGTTGTCGGCAGGATTTGAGTGCGGTGGCGGGAAATTGAAATACTTCTACTAATATCTGTCCAAAATCATAACGTGAAATCCGTTCTTTCCCACCCAAATGAATGATGCCATTAACTTTTTCTAATGCTAATAAAAGTCCTTTCGCGGCAGATGTTCCACTTACTGGTGTACGAAATTCATCTATAAATAAACTTAATTCTTTTTCGGCTTGTAAAGTTTGAATAAATGGCTGAATAAAGCTTTTAGCTGTGGGTGTTGCTGCACCAAACATCAACGGCATTCGACACACTGCGGTCATGGGATATCTTTCTAGCATATCTGCTTCTGCGATCGCTTTTTGCTCACCGTAAAGATTGACAGGACACACGGCATCTGTTTCTCGATATGGAGCATTTAAGCCATCAAAAACCAAGTCGGTTGAGGTAAAAGCACAAGGAATAGAATTATCCGCACAAAGTCCGGCAATATTACCAGATGCGATCACATTAATTGCGTGCGATTCTTTGGGGTTAATTTGACAAAAATTTGGTTGCGAATGTGCAGCAGTATGAATAACTGCTGCTGGTTTGACATCGTTAAAGATACGTTTTAATTCCTGAAAGTTTGTTAGGTTCGCTTTGAAAATTTTTATCCCAGGAATCTCTAAAGGATGGGATAAATAAGTACCATAAATATCCCATTCTTGTTTGGCAAGCTGGCAAAGATGCCATCCTAAAAAACCACTTGCTCCAGTGATTAACAATTTTTTCATGTTTAATCGCAAACCGCTCAAGAAAAAATGCTATATACAGCAGAGTTAGATTTTACACTGAGTAGTGGCGATCAAATACTATTGCAGTAATTTCTGAAACTGCTTTTCACTACGTACTTTGCTAAAGTCGGGGTCAGTTTTTGCTAATTTCTTGTATTTATCAGGAACAAGCTTGATTGCTTTGTCTAGGTTCTCAATTGTTAATTCCAGATTGCTTTGTAAAGCATAAGAGCAAGCTTTATTGTAATATGCTTGGTGCAAATCTTGCTTTATAGCGATCGCTCTATCATAAGATGCAATAGCATCTTGGTAGCGGTGCAGCTTTGTCAGAGCAATGCCTTGGTTAATTAAGGCTTCATATTTGTCGGGTTTGATGGCGATCGCTTTGTCGTAAGATGCGATCGCATCTTTGTAGCGTTGCAACGATGTTAAGGCTATGCCACGATTATACCAGGCTTCATATTTGTCGGGTTGGATAGCGATCGCTCTATCGTAAGATGCGATCGCGTCTTTGTAGCGTTGCAACGATGTTAAGGCTATGCCACGGTTTATCCAAGCTTCAGGACTCTCAACTTTGATGGCGATCGCTTTGTCGTATGCTTTTATTGCATCTTCGTAACGTTGTCCATCTAAGAAATTATTACCTTGATGAAAGAAATCTTCTGCTTTCTGGGTAGCCTTCGCTTCTATCAAAAGTTGGGTTACATTATTTTCTTGTATAACTTGTGTAGTATTCTCTGTTGATGAGCTTGCCTCACCACTACAGCCAAATGCAAAGAAAGCTATCAAGCCAGATGCAACCAAGCAGCGCCGAAAAACCATGCTGTACCTACAAAACTTATAAAATGATGTTAAAAGTTGTTCATTTTTTGAGTATTATCAAAATACACTACTTTTTACCCATTAATTTACTTATATTTTGATAAAAGGTTTGGTTGAAGATGCATAGAAGCTTTTTAAAATAAAGTATATGTTAAATTATCATATTAAATAGACATAAAGCAATTGCTTAGAGCCTATTTAAGTCAATAAATGATTATTTGTGTTGCTATATAGGTAGCGTAGGCGTAGCCCGTCCTAGAGATCGCACGTGTTTGGTAATTACCCTTTTAATTAACAAGGGTGCGATCGCACTAGTTTTTCACTAAAGAATGCTGTTATTTGCTTCATATATCAAGCAATAGCAACAACGTGCTTTGTCACTATTTACAACCATCTTCAACCAAGTCAAACACAAGTTTCAGGTGCAAGTTGGGCATGATGCGACAAGAAAACTCATGTAAAAACGCAAAGTAGGGCTTTGCCTTACTTCGCGCTTTTGCCTTTTTACATAAAACCTAACTGATTCCAAACACTGACTCGACAGTTGACTTAATCGAATCACGTGCATCCTTCAAAGTTTGGCTAATAGGATGCTTTGCCTGCAAAAATGCACGCGCACAATTACGTCCTGGCATTCCCGAAATCGAACCACCTGGGTGAGTCCCTGCACCAGTCAAAAATAGATTATCAATAGGCGTTTTGTAGTTCGCTATTTCTGGTAAAGGACGGAAAAATATCATCTGATCTAAAGTCATGTCAACATGGTAATAATTCCCTTTGTACGCGCCTAATCTTTCTCCTAGTTCTGCTGGACTTTCTACACGACGGGCGATAGTTGCATTCTTGACATTTGGTGCATAGTCTGCCAATTTATCAATCACCTTATCTGCAACTTTATTTTTCAATTCATCTGTCCAACCAGTACCTTTTAAACCAGTACCTTCTGCACCAGCAATTTGATAAGGGGCAAAAAACTCAATCCATGCAGTGTGCTTACCTGGTGGTGCTAATGTGGGGTCTAAATAGCTAGGCATCACCAAATACATTGATGGGTCAGCATCAGGAATCTCTCCCAAGGTACATTTACTATGAGCCTGTTCTACATGTGTTACGGAATCTGCAATCAAGATAGATCCAACAAGATATTCGTCTTTGTGGGCGTGGTGCGGAAAGTGCAGTGGTTCGTCTAAAGCCAAATCTATCTTGAGGATGGTTTCATTATTGTTAACGATGCGGCGTTCTAATCTTTCCCATAAATTTGGATCGGCTCCATCAACTTCGCTTTTATCAGTCATTTGCAAAAATAACCGCTTGGCATCAATATTAGAAATAACCCCGTGTTTAGCGCGATATTCTTTTCCACCAGCAACCCGCACACCTACAGCTTTTCCATCATCAATTAAAACTTTTTCAACCTGCTGATCTGTGAGAATAACGCCACCTTTACTTGTGACTAAATTCACCAAAGCTTGCACAAGTGCGCCAGTTCCGCCACGAGGTCTGGCCATTCCAGGATTGTGACGCATTGCCATCATAATTGCACCAATAGCAAGGGTTTTTTGCGATGGTGGCGCACCAAGTTCTGCTGCTAGTCTGGCTAATGGCGCTTTTAGAAATTCCTCATCAAACCACTCATTAAGTAAATCCTCAGCGCTGTTCAACATTGTGCGAATAAAGTCCAGCGTTTTATTTGGCGAACCAATAACAGAAAATAAATCTTTTAGTTTGGTGATGTCGTAGTTACCAAGGATATCTATAACTGACTTTGGCGGTGCATTAAACATGGGAATCATTGCACCTAGCGCTCGCTGCCAAAAATCTACAAATTCGGCGTATTTTTTGGCATCACGTTCACTGTAACGAGCAATTTCTGCACAAGTTTTTTCCACTGATTTATGTGCTAAGAAATACTTGCCATCAGGATGAGGACAAAAAACAACCGGATCGCACTCCAGATAATGTAAGCCGTATTTTTCTAGTTCTAATTCTTCAACAACTGGCCCCAAGTGAATAAATTCATGGTCAATAGCACACAAGTTAAATTTAAATCCCGGAGCTTCTTGGGGTAAACATTCTTCAGTTGTTGCTGCACCACCGATAACAGAACGCTTTTCTAGTAACAGAACGCTATAACCAGCTTTCAGCAAATAAGCTGCACAAACTAGCCCATTGTGCCCAGCACCGATTAGCACAACATCATACTCTTGCATAGTTGTCATTTTGAAATTAAGTAGCTTTTAAAAGCTTATAAAACTTTTCAAAAATTTACATCATTCCCTAGTTACAAAAATTATCCTTAACTATTGTCAATACTACTAAAGAGATAGTTCAGTTAGTGATGATGGTATTTGCTTCATTTGAGTTTCTACCAGAAGTGTCAAACTACCCTTTTCTACTTTTATATCTTTAATCTTGAACGCCATATCTTCCCATTTCAAAGATGGTAGATTCATCAGTTCTTTGGCTTTCTGCATTAATGCTGTAACTAATTCTATTGAAACACCCTCTCCCTCAGTGCAGTTAAAACTCTCCAGCATCGCGGGTTGTGAATGAGTGCGTGGACGAAGCACCGCAGTGTAAGCGAAAGGGCGAGTATTTCCCATTTCCTTTAACAGCACTTTTCCTTTACATTCTATTTTGCCTTCACCAGGTAAAAATACTTGAATTTTTTGCGGCTCAAAACTTACAATGTCACCATCTACATCCAAATCAAAGTTCTGCATTTGGCTGCTAACAAATTCTGATGCCAAAGCGCGGTTCATATCCACTTCTGTGAGTACAATCCGAGCAGTGGCATTTACAGCCTCATTGAGTTCTATTTGACCAAAAAGAGCGCTGAAGGGATTGACGGCAATACTATCTGTTTGTAGTTTGATTTCCTGTATGCGAATGTCTTCTTGTATAACCAATCCTTCACCTGCAAACGAAACTCCATCGGCTTGTCCCTGAAGTATTTTGAATAAATCAGTTTGTACATTTATGTCTATTTTTTCTACTTCATCTAACCCTTGGGATACCATCATTTCAGCGCCCTGAGATAGAACTTTTTCTTCTAAATTATGTTCATCTTGCATGAGTTAGTATCTCCTAGATATTCTCTTATTACTTACTGTAAAGGCTAGATACTAACGAGCGAATCTACATTGCGGTATATAATCGGAGGATTGAGTAATCAAGTAAAGGATATTGTTTCTCTTTTAACTCTTGCCTTTTTGGTAACAACCATTTTTACACCGCCGCTAGGGACAATGGTAATGCCACGACGAACTGGATGCACTGGACGTTTATCAGTAAGGGTTAGTTGAAAATTCGATAAGATTATGGCTGTTACTAATTTTAATTCATACATAGAAAATGCGCCACCAATGCAACCGCGATAACCGCCACCGAAAGGTAAATATTCATAAGGTGAAAATTTTTGGTTGAGAAATCTTTCTGGGCGGAACTGTTCTGGTTCTGGGTAAGTCTCGGTTCGGCGATGGGCTAAATAAATACAGGGAACTAAAACTGTTTCTGATGTAAAATTGTGCCCCATAATTTCCACTCTATCTTTTACCATTCGCGGTGTGCAAATTAAAGCAATAGGATGAATTCGCAGTGTTTCTTGACAGACGGCGGTGAGATAAGGTAATTGTGTAATTGCTTCTGGATTTGTGAGATCATCTAAAGTGTTTAGTTCTTGCATTAGCCGATTTTTCACCTCTGGGTGAGAGTGAATTAAATAAAATACCCAGGCTAATACGCCAGATGTAGTTTCGTAACCCAACAGCAATAATGAAACTAGTTGATCGCGTAATTCCTCATCTGTCATCTGTTCTCCATTTACGTCACGCGCTGACATCAGTAGGCTGAGAATATCTGTACGCGCAGGATCATTTTGCCAACGTCTTTCAGAAATTTCTGCGTAAATAAGTTTGTCAATTTGCTCTCGTCTTTTTAGGAAAATTCCCCAAGGACTCCATGCACCTAAATCTTGTTGCAGCAAAGGAAAGAAAAACAAGCTGGAATACCAAGGTTTAGTTACGTCTTCTAATAAAGAACTCAATTGTTTTTTTAATTGTTGATAACGCGTACCATGAGTAATACCAAATACCACCTGTAAGATAATTTCTAAAGTGATATCTGACATTAAGTTGTGTATAGCAATATTTGTACCTGTTGTCCAATTTTGGGTGAGTTCTTCAGTAATTTGACAAATTGCTTGTCCATAAGACTTTAAATTATCGCCATGAAATGCTGGTAGTAATAACTGCCGTTGCTGTTGATGCGATCGCCCTTCTTGAAATACTAGAGAATTCTCTCCAAACAAGGGTTTAAATACATGAGTTGCTTTCTTAAAATCTAACTTGTGTGCAGAGATAGCAAAACAATCACTAATTGCTTGGGGATGGCTAAAAAATACTATCGGTGGCGACTTTAAACCCATTACCCGCAGTGTAAAAATGTCACCATACTTGGCAGCATAATTTTCTAAAGTTTTTGTGGGTTGAGCAATTAATTGCAGAGTTTGTAGTAACGCTGGTGTGTGTATTTTATCAAGTAGTTTCATTGTTTATTCGATAGTTTTAGAATTTAGTAAGTTGCAAATAATTCAATCCGCTTGAGTTAAGACTTGATCCTCTCTAACGCTCCTTAAAAAGGAGGGTATTATAGCAAGCCTTTTTAATAGCTTGGGGGGATGTTCCAGAGTCAACTACCACTAAGTAAACCGTATTGGCAAATCATTACCCTTAATTTTTACAAGGATAATAATAATATTTTTTCTGAATCTTTAGAAGCATTTACCGAAAAAACTTACTAAAAATATTTTGGGTATATACCAATACGGTTCAGTTAGAGCTAAAAATTTGATTTTGTGTAGGTTGGGTTGAGGAACGAAACCCAACATTCTCTCGGCTTTGTTGGGTAACGCATTGCCTCAACCCAACCTACAATTATCCTTAACTGAACCGTATTGGGGTGTGTACCGATTTAAATTACGTCTTTTGGTGTAAAATACCAGTTTTACAACTCATTTTTTTACAACTGTTGCAACATATTAAATTAAAATACCCCCATAGACCTCTTTAAAAAAGGACTATGGGGGATTATGTAGAAGCATTGAAAATCTATCTAAATATATAGATGGGAGTTGAAGATTTGCTGAATGCAACCATCAAATACCGCAGCATCAAACAGTGGTTGTCTGTAAGATGGTAGACTTCACCTGACGTTGGCTCGTGATAACCATCTCAATGGGACGATCTGGGCCTGTCACCAAACCACGGCGTTTAGGTCGCACTTCACCATTGTCAACTAGCTCTAATTTTAGGCTAGAAAGGATTTCTGCAAGTGCTAGCTTCATTTCCAACTGGGCAAATGCTAGCCCAATACAACGCCTTGCACCACCGCCAAAGGGCAAATATTCATAGGGAGAAAATTGCCGTTTTAAAAAGCGTTCTGGCTTAAACTGCTTCGCTTGAGGATAAATATCTTCTCGCTGGTGAGTCAGATAAATAGAACCAATTAAGACTGTACCCGGTTCTAATTCGTAACCGCCCAACGATAGGGGTGTTCTTACTACCCTGGGAAAGGTTAGTATAGCTACTGGGTAAATCCGCAATGTCTCGGAACAAACAGCGTTGAGATAAGGTAATTTGAAAATGGTGCTGGGGTCTGGGTTATCGGCCAAACTATCTAATTCTTGCAGTAGCTTTTGGCGCACTGATGGTAATTTGTGAATCCAGTATAATGCCCATGCTAAGGCTGTCGCTGTGGTTTCATGACCAGCGACTAACAGAGTCATCAATTCATCGCGCAACTCTTGATCAGTCATAGGTTGACCGGCTTCATCCCTAGCAGCCATGAGTAAACTAAGAATATCCGTGCGTGATGAATCTGGTTGTTCTCGACGTTCCCGAATTTCCTCGTAGATAAGTTCGTCAGCTTCTTGCTGGAGGCGCATCTGTTTTCCCCAAAAGTTAATCGGGCCAAAATCCCTTTGCAAAGCTGGAAAATAAAGCAAAGCCACATTTAAGCGAGAACTGGCTTTTTCTAAAAGTTCGCTCAAAAAATTCTGTAGTTTTTCGGCGCGAGGCCCTTCATATAGCCCAAATACAGCTTGCATAATCACCCGCAGGGTAATAGCTTGAGTAGCAGACCGAATATTGAAGGGTTTGCCTATCTGGTATTGGCTGATGACTTGCTTGGTGACCTCGGTAATTACCTGACTATAATTCCGCATTCTTTCGCCGTGAAAAGGAGGCATTAACAACTGGCGTTGGCGCTGGTGTTCTGCGCCGCTGATGGTAATTACAGAATGCTTTCCCAGTAAAGGTTCAAACAGCTGATTCACATCGCCAGGCGCTTCTAATTCCTTGGTATCATTTGTCAAAATTTGCTGTTGCGCTTGGGGATTGCTGACAATTACCATAGGAGGCAGATTTTTGTCTAATCTGAGAGTAAAAATCTCGCCATAGCTTTTGGCACAAGCCTCCATAAATGACATCGGATTAGCAATCCAGCGCACCATTTGTAAAACTGCTGGGGTTTGCGGCCCATTTGGGAATTTCATAAATTTTTTTTCCTACTTAATATTTTTTGCAACTTCAACTAAGTGAAATTTTAGTTGAGTGACCATTTAAAGTACTTATTCTAACGTTGCAAAAAAGCAATAAACTGTTACAACCTGAAAGATGTAAAATTTTTGTTAAATTCAACGAGCATCTACAGTTTCATTTCATCCTCATAAGGTACTCAGCATGACTGCAATTTCCCCAAAGGCATCTTCAACGCTTCCTGATTTTTCTGAAGGTATTCAATATTTTGGTGAAGCACTACCAGATTTTGAAACTCATGGTGCAACACCTGCTATAGAGTCGGGCAAAGTTGCGATCGCAGATTCCACAGACAAAGCAGCTGTCTATCAAACTTTACTGGCTGCCGATGCCCTCCGCTACCTGACTTTACAAGTTACCGCTAGTAAGGCTTCTGGGCATCCCGGCGGATTCGCCAGCCAAGCAGAAGTTTACGCATCTCTTGTCATGCTGGGATACAAGAACATTCTTACTGAAGTCGGACACCATGCGCCTGGATTTTATTGTGCCATGTTCTTGGATCGTTCCCTAGAGGACATGGGAATTTTTACAGTCCAACAATTGCGCGATCGCTTCCGAGAAAAGCACGGACTCTTAGGACACCTTTCTGGTTTCATCCCTGGTATTCTCGCACCTGCGGGACCTTTGGGACAAGGGCAACACTTTGCAATGGCGGCTGCACTGTTACACAAAGATAAATTATTTCCCTTTACAGTTGGTGATGGTGGATTGGGTGAGCCTTATATTGTAAGTGCGATCGCTCACTTCCATACTGCTTATCCTGCTGTCACCAACTTCTTGCCGGTGTTGGTGTGGAACGGTTACAGCCAAGAACATCACAGCATGGTTTCCCTTAAAACCAATGAACAGATGCAAGCATATTGGCAAGGTAACGGTTTTGATGAAGTCGTGTTAGTTGATGCCAAGGATTTCGACGATCAAAACCAGCCAGGGGATTACGTTGATAGTACCGCCTTTTCCTTCGAGAAACGTCTAGAATTTACTCAAGCAGTACTTTCTGGTGTGGATAAAGCAGCGCGATCGGCCCTTGGTGGTAAACTTACCGTCTTCATTATTAAACAACTCAAAGGTGCAGGAGTCCACGCACGGGGGGCAAAATCTCACAACCTTTATCCCAAAGATACGCTAAATGCGCCGCATATTATTAGTGCATTGCAAACCCGTGCTTTATCAGCCGAGGCTTGGCAATTAGTCAGAACAAATGCAGAACGTGCTGGCGGAGGCCCAGCAGCAAAAACAGTAGTAACAGAATTTGAATTTCCATTACCAGAATTAGGCGAATTACCTTTAGAAGAATATGCAGTCGGTGGTGAACATAAAGTTTCCACAACTGCAATGGGACGATTAGTAGGAATCGTAGGAAATAAAGATCAGAATTTCCTCGTCACCAACGCCGATGGTAACGAAGCATCTGGAATTGCCAACATTAATCAAGCATTAAAAATTATCCACCCCACAACCGACGACTTATATAACCAAGCACCAAATGGACAAGTTTATGAACCATTGAGTGAAGATGCTTGTGCAGGTTTAGCTGCGGGTTTGGCGTTAATGGGTGCGAGAACTTTGTGGTGTTCTTACGAATCTTTTGCCATTAACGGAGTACCAATTTGGCAAACTGTGACTCAAGCAATGGCAGAATTGCGCCGTCCAACTCCCTCGACTATTACTTTATTCACAGCTGGTGCATTAGAGCAAGGGCGTAATGGTTGGACTCACCAACGTCCAGAAATTGAAGCTTACTTTGCTTCGCTGATGCGAAATGGCAATGTTTTTCCATTATTTCCCCCTGATGCTAACAGTATTCAAGCCTGTTATGACTGGGCATTGAAAAGTAAGAATAAGGGAATTGTGATTACAGCTAGTAAGTCACCATTGCCAATTCGCACCACTTTAGAACAAACTCGTCAAGGGTTGCGCGATGGTGCGGTGCTATTACATGAAATTGCTGGTGATAAACAAGTTGTATTTGCTGTAATTGGTGATATGACATTAATGCCAGTATTTGAAGCTGCTGCTTTTTTGGAAACTGAAGGTATTGGTGCCAAGATAATTTCTGTTATTAACCCTCGGCAATTGTATCGTAGCCATGATACTGCGTGGGATACTTGTTCTGAACCTGATGGCGGTTTCTTGGATGATGCAAAATTTGCGGAATTATTTGATGGCGATGCGCTAATTGCTGTGACTGGTGGTGCTGCGTCAGTACTCGAACCAATTTTGTTGCGAACTACGGCGAAGCGCGACACTTTTGCTTGGAAGCGTGGCGAAACTACAGCTAGTGCTGGCGAGTTGATGGCGTTTAATGGATTGACTGCTGAGGCGTTGACAAAACGTGCGATCGCATTAGTGCATTAAAGTTAGAATAGTTTCTCGTTTTATCGCAAATATACGTATATAAACGCTGAAAAATTGCGTTCAATGCGTATATTTGCGTTTTTTATTTAAAATAATTTAGCAGACAGGAGAAATAGGGGTAAATTTGCTGAAATTCGTTGACAATAACAGGTTTACGAGTTCAAAAGTTAGTTTACGAGTCGCAAAAGCTAGTTTAGGAGTCGCAAAAGCTAGTTTA
>NZ_CAXTNP010000085.1:22623-27169 GCF_964245575.1 uncultured Nostoc sp.
GAGTCGCAAAAGCTAGTTTAGGAGTCGCAAAAGCTAGTTTAGGAGTCGCAAAAGCTAGTTTACCAGTTCAAAAGTTGATTTCCAAGCCAGGACAAAGCGCGATACCTTTATGGAAAACATGGTGTTTAATGGATTGACTGTGGAGGCTTGACGAAAGTTGCGATCGGGTTGGTGCATTATAGGAAGTAAATAGAGTACTTTATTTTTTAACTTTTTTAAATTAAATTCACTTTCTCAAACATTCCTGATAGCCACGCACACAAGCGAAGTTTGCTTTCACTAATTTCAATGTTTTGAAACCTGCCTTTGCAGGTTTTGTTCGTATAGCCGCGATTTCAGTCACTAGGCATTCAAGAAGACGAATTTAACAAGTGCGATCGCACTATTCACATTAATTTATCAGGCGCGATCGCGCAATTTATGTTCTATCAATGGGACGTACTTGTATACTGTGGAGTGAAACAATTGCCACAGTTTCCCCATCTAATATGACAAATTCAACCTCATATCCTTTGCCACCCTGATGTACTAAAACAACTGTACCTGTATCACCCTGCTCTAAACTATATTCTGGAAGATCATTAGTCAGAATAACCCTATCAAGTACTTGAATCATTCTTCTCTCCGTTTCAGTGGGTATGAAGTAACAAACTTAGGATTTGAGCGTTATATTTATTTTAGACCTCAACTATACAAGATTAATTTATTATGAAATTTCAAGTAATTTTTACCTTTGATGCAGAATATGAAGGCTATATTGCTGAGGTTCCTGAACTTCCAGGTTGCGTGAGTCAAGGCAAAACACTAGATGAGGCAATTGAAAATATTAAAGATGCCATTACAGGATATCTCCACGTCCAAGCTAAACATGGCAAACCTTATATTGTTAAGGAATCGCAAGTGTTTATCGGAGAAGTTGTAGTATAAATGGGACGTTTATCAAATATCTCCGGTAAAGAAGCTGTCAAGATTTTTGAAAATTTTGGTTATATATTAGATCACCAAACAGGAAGCCACATGATACTTTGGTGTGAATCAAAACCAACTTTATCAGTTCCCAATCATCGGGAATTAGCACCTGGGTTACTTAGAAGTTTGATTCGACAGGCAGGAATTACAGTTGATGAATTCCTCGAAAACAAATAAACTTAGATACAAGCATCATTATATTAGTCAGAGCCGTTATACCTTTAACTGATCCTGCTCTCAAAAAGTATGGTTAATTAAAGGCAGAACTCCGTAGAATAGGATAAATAATTGCTGAATTTGATTTACTAATTACTAGTGTTGCAGTTGCAAAAAATTACATTTTAGTAACAAACAATACTCGTCATTACAGCCGCATTTCTAAATTACAGTTGGAAAACTGGGTTTTAGCTTAAAAATATTAAATAAAATAGAGATGACTGCACAAGAAAAAAATCAACGAATTAAAATAAACTTAGATTTATCACCAGAAGTTTATGAGACACTAAACAATCTGGCACAACAGATTAATGGAGATAATGCTGAGGTACTTCTAAAAGCGATCGCACTCCTAGAAGTAGCCGTAGAAGCCAAGCAAAAAGGCAAGCATATCTGGGTTGCAGATGATAACCAAAATCTTGAAACTGAAATTATTGGTATCTAAACAGCATGACAGATCGAACAGATTTATCAAAAATAATTGCCAGTAAAGGCGACAATCCACTAATTATCTCAACTGTAAACTTGCAGTCACAAGAAGATGCAGAATTTGAGCGCAAACTGCAAGAACTCAAGTTCAAACAAGAACTAAGAAAAGATTGGATTTTATTTCTTGTCAGAGATGTAGTAATTATTCCTGCTGCTATGCTTTTTATTTTGGCTGTCAGTGGTTATTCTCTATTTACTCAGATTTATAGGTAACTTATCTACCTATACTTTTTAATCAACCGCAGAGGCGCAGAGTACACAGAGAAAAGATAGATGATAGAGTTAACAAATTTTGAATTGTTGTAAGTTAGTTATCTGTGCCTCTGTGGTTATTTAAAAAATCTTACAACTTATCAAGCTCAGTGCAATTGCGTAATTAATTTTACAGACGACGAAGCCAACTTGCTAAAAGTAGACTCATCTTTATATCCACACAAATTTTGCTGGATATAAAGATTACCGTGATTGGTAAATCTGCAAAAAAGTAAGTACCTGATGGAAATAACCTAAAAATATGGGGATTTTAATATTTTCTGTGGCTTGAGTTGCGATTGTTGCTGTAATTATCATTAATGGCTACAACGATTTAGTCAAGTATCGCAACCGTTACAAAAATGCTTACTCTCAAATCGATGTTCAATTACAGCGCCGCTATGATTTAATTCCTAACTTAGTGGAAACTGCCAAAGGGTACATGAAACATGAGCGAGAAACTCTAGAAGCAGTTATTGCCGCCCGGAATTCTGCAATTAATGCTAATAGTCGTGCCGCACAAAATCCCGGCGATCGCCAAGCGATGCAACAGTTGGGCAATGCTGAAGAAGCGCTGACGGGTGTGTTAAGTCGGTTGATGGTACTTTCAGAATCTTATCCAGAATTGAAAGCCGATCGCGCCATGACTTAGGTGATGGAAGAATTATCTTCCACTGAAAACCGGATTGCTTTTGCACGTCAGGCTTTTAATGACGCGGTGACACTTTACAACACCAAGAGCGAATCTTTCCCCAGCAACCTTGTGGCAAATACTTTTAACTTTACTGTTGCAGAATTGCTCCCCGAAGCTACTCCAGAAATGAGAAATGCCCCACGTGTGTCTTTTTAGGTATCTATGAATTTCTTTGAACATCAGGATCGGGCACGCCAAAATACGCAACAATTAATCGGGTTATTTTCCCTGTCGATCGCAGTTATGATTATGGCGATTTATATTGCCACTTTATTTCTGTTCCAGATGGCTCCTAGAATTTGGTGGCATCCAGGATTATTTCTCTACGTGGCTGGGATTACAATAATTGCGATCGCACTAGCAAGCTTATATAAAATTGCCTATCTCCGTGAGGGCAAAAGCGTAATTGCCGAGGAGTTAGGGGGAAGACTCCTGATACCAGAAATGGCAGATGAACAAGGGCGACAACTATTAAATATTGTCGAGGAAATGGCGATCGCTTTGGCGCTAGCGTTAGATACTGAAAATATGGAGATCCAAGAACGTCAAATTGCTTGGTTACGTGAGGTGCAGCCTGCTGAGTTGGTAGACAAAACCCTGGAATTGAGTAGCGAAATTAGCCAGTTAGATCCCAGAATTCGCTTGCCACTTGTGGATTTAGCAGTACCTGTATTGCGCCAAAATTCTGCTAAAGAATGCCAAAGGCTATGCAAATGCATCCACGGTTTAGTTGTAGCTACCGGAAGTTTATCACTGTGGCATTTTGTGTTGCAGTTAATACTTTGGCATCGGCTCCAACCTAGTATAAATCCCACATCTGCGACAACGGTCGAATTTACGTCCATAGAAGAGATTTGGCCAGATAGTCTATTAGTATTGTCCGTAATTGCCCGCGTCGGATACTCCCAACCCGATGCCTCCACCGAAGACATCGCCTATGCTTTTCGTTGTGGAGTTTTTCGACTTCCTAAAGCTGGAGAACAAGAAAAACCAGAAATACCACTAACCTATAATTTCACTGAACTAAAGAAGAGTATCGATCGCCTCCGCCTAGCAAGTCCCAAACTCAAGCAAGCTATTGTTGATGCCTGCGCCCACACGGTACTTTTGGATAACAAAGTTACACAGTCAGAAGCAGATTTACTAAGAGCGATCGCAATGACGCTAGATTGTCCCATTCCCCCATTTTTAAACCCTCAGCGTGGCGTTTCCAAACAGAAACAATCTTCTCCACAGCGAAGTTAATATCACTGATTATATTAACTTCGCCTAATTACTTGTTAAACACGGAGAACCTCACCCCCACAACGCCTGCGGGGTGGAGAAAGCTGACATAACCCACGCCTAAAATGCGTCTTACCCAAGGGTTCCAGAAGAAGATGGCTTGGACTTGGGGAAATTTGGGGTAGGCAAAGAGCAGAGCTAGCCAGAAAGCGGCATGAGAGATGATAGTGATTCCGGCTTTGAAAAACTACTGCCGATATTCCACATTATTAATTACTGACTGTAGTGCATCAGCATTGGTGGAGTTAATTTTTTTGAGGTTGCTGTAGTGAGTTTGCAGTAAGTTAATATCTTGTGCTTTCCAAAGAATTTGTTTGTTGGCAGCAACTTCAGAAATTTGCTGTGCTAAATCTTTTCTTAATTCATCTAGTTCTTGGCTGGGTTCCCAGGCTTGGCGAAAGATTAAGAGTGTATTTAGACCTTCTGCGTGTGTCAGTTTATCAGGAATTGCTTTCGGTTTGCCTAGCCATCTGAGCAAGGTTTTCACATCTTCTGTGCCACCACCAAGGAAATAGGTTAAAAATCGCCACTGTGCAACTTCTGATTGGGCTGCATCATAGACCAGATCGAGAATTACAACAATATTATTTAGATTCAGTAGTCCGATCTTCTCCAATCCCACTGCTGCACTGGAACGAACAT
>NZ_CAXTNP010000086.1:0-27000 GCF_964245575.1 uncultured Nostoc sp.
CGCTTGGGTTAAGGCTAAAACTCTTTGTTAAAGTCAATTTTTTTAACGAACCGCCTTTCCTTCCCTACGGGACGCTGCGCGAACGGAACGCATAGCGTTCGCGTAGCGTCTCTAAGAGTTGGACGCAAAGAGAAGAAAGAAATGCTTAACTGAACTGTATTGCCCTATGCCCAATTAATCATTATGGATAAAATGAATAAAACCGACTGCCTCTGTGAAGAGAAACAGCCGGTTGAAGATTGATGATATTGAGCAGAATTTAAGCTTCTCTATCCAAAAAGCCTTGAATTTGTCTTAAAGCCGCAGCGCCAATATTAAACACTGCCCAGCTAGCAGCAATGACAACTGGTGCTAAAACGATCGCTATACGGTAATCGATATCCATATCTAGAACCCCTCTCTTAAGTAGAAATTAAAGTTTTGTCAACTGCTCTCATTTTTATTTTTAGCTGAAGTGGGCAACTTTTCCAAGTAGATATGTAAAGAATGTTTAAATTATTGAGGATTGAGGATTGGGAATTGGGAATTGGCATAAGGCACTTGTACTGAGTTTACGGTGAGCGCAGTCGAACTGCGACTTGCCTTGAGCCAAGTCGAAAGGAGTCGAAGTATTGGGCATTAATTATTCTCCTTGTCCACCCAGTCCCCAGTCCCTAGTCTCCACTCCCTAAGACTTCTTAAACCCAATATCAGTACCCTTACCAGCATGAACTAAAGCTAACTTTTGGTAACGTTGAGCGTGTTCAATCAGTTCTGCGGCTTCACTCTCTGTTATTTGGCGTAATACTTTGCCAGGAATACCCACAACTAGGGACAAAGGCGGTACATTTTTAGTTACCACTGCACCAGCACCGATAATGCTACCAGCGCCCACTCGTACCCCGTCTAAAATCACTGCGCCAATGCCAATCAAACTTCCACGCTCAATGTAAGCAGAATGTACCACAGCGCGATGTCCTACAGTGACATGATCTTCTAAAATTGTCGGAAAACCAGGATCGCCATGTAAAATTGCACCATCCTGAATATTTGTGTATTCGCCAATTTCAATCCGTTCTACATCTCCCCTAACTACTGCTCCATACCAAATGCTCACCCCTGCTGCTATATTTACCGAACCCATAACAACAGCATTGGCTGCGATAAAGGCAGCTTGAGAAAAATCAGGAGATGTCCAGTAAGAAGCGGTAGACACGATAGAATATGAATATGGTACCCAGGAACACTGGAGAAACTCCAACCTTTGAGGCTGGTTGCACAACTACGATATCACAGCGTCAAGCCTCTACAGTGAGGAAAACACTAGTGAAAAATGTTCATGCCGCAACTTTGTGTCTGTGCAGCAGTGAGCAAGTAACCCAAAGAGGGGGAGCCGAAGTGTATAATGCAATACACTAATGCTGGTGAAGACAAAATTATGTTTGTACGCACTTCATGATGAATCCAGGCTTGCAGTACCCGATGTTTGGGCCGGAAATACAGTGTCCCCACTGTCGCCAGACCATTCCGGCCCTGACACTAACAGATACCTATTTGTGTCCGCGTCATGGCGCGTTTGAAGCTAATCCTAAAAATGGAGAGTTAGTCCATTTGCAATCGGGGCGTCATTGGCGGAGGTGGAATAATGAATGGTATAGACAGCATACTCATCCCGATGGTATTCGGTTTGAGATTCACGAAGCATTAGACAAGCTGTATACCCAAGGCTTTCGAGCAACAAGAGTAATTATTGCTCGACGCTATCAGGAATTGATGAGCGGCTACTTAGAACGCAGTACACCTTGGCGTTCTGGACAACCAGAAGCTACTGCTGCGCGTTTATACGGCTTACCCGTAGAGTTTAGCCCCGATACCTCAGAAGATCCCTGTTGGGAAGTGATCAATTTTGACTTGGAAAAAGAGCCTGGCGTCCCTGTACGCTACCCTTATTTCAGGTTGTTTGAATAATGGTTATTAGTCATTAGTCAAATGACCAATGACTAATGACCAATGACTAATGACTAAATTATGCACCACGCTTCTATTCGGACTGCGAATATTCATCGAGCGATCGCTTTCTACGAACATTTAGGATTTACAATTTCGGAACGCTTTACTACTGGCTACACCCTAGCTTGCTGGATGGAAGGACTGGGCGGCATAATTGAACTGATCCAAATTCCCGAACCAAAACCAGCCCCAGATGCGTTTGCTGACGAGCATTATGTGGGATATTATCATCTCTCGTTTGATTTAACTGAGATTACACCAGACTTACCTAGCTGGTTGACAAGTTTACAAGAACGTGTGTCACTAGCTGCTGAGAGTCAATCACAAGGATTAGAACCATTGAAGGTGCTTTTAGAACCGACACAACAGCAAATAGGCGATCGCATTTACGAAGTGGCTTTCATTGCCGATACCGATGGCTTACCTCTGGAATTCATTCGGGTTTTAGCAAAACTCCCATAATTTAGCTTTTTTATTCGCTTTTTTGCTAATATATTCTTTTTGTGTATTGTTACTGAGGTAACAGATTTTTTTGCCAGATTAAACTATAGTCACTTTCCCAAATAACTATGTAACTTAATTTACAGATATATCTGCTAAATACATGTATGGATTTTCCAGATTTTATAAATATCCCTTGCCATTATTATTTTTAACCTTATGGCTAATAGCGGTTTTTTTGTTCAGTAATAAACCTGCTCATAGCCAACATGCAGCCATATTTAACGAAGAAAAATATCAGTCAAGCTTGCTAGCAAAAACAATAATGCCCTCAACACTCACAGAAAACGTCTGCAAGACAGTGCTGGAGAATGGTCTAACTGTCCTGACAAAGGAAGTGCATACTGCGCCAGTGGTGACGGTGCAGGTGTGGTACAAGGTTGGTTCACGCAACGAAGAACCGGGTGTGAATGGCATTGCCCACCAGTTGGAACACATGATGTTTAAAGGTACTCTAAATCGTCCAATTCAATTTGGCCGTTTGTTTAGTGCTTTAGGTAGTGATTCCAATGCTTTCACCAGCTACGATCAAACCGCATATTACGGTACTGTGGAACGAAACAAGCTGAAAGCGCTCTTAGTGCTGGAAGCAGACAGGATGCAAAATTCCCAGATTGAGCCAGAACAACTGGCGAGTGAGAAGCGGGTAGTAATTTCTGAGTTGCAGGGTTACGAAAATAGCCCCGAATATCGCCTCAATCGTGCCGTCATGCAGGCGGCGTTTCCCAATCATGCTTATGGGTTGCCTGTAGGTGGCACTAAAGCTGATGTCGAGAAATTTGAGGTTGAGCAGGTAGAAAAATATTACCGCAATTTTTACAGTCCCGATAATGCCGTCTTAGTAATTGTTGGAGATTTTCAAACTGCCAATACGCTGGAAACAATTAAAGAGGTATTTGGCAAACTACCAAAAAAAGTCAGGAGTGAGGAGTTAAAAAGAGCCAGTCGCTCAGAGGGGAAACCCCAAGTGGAGCAACTGGCGTTTAGGAGTAAAAATACTTTTACCTCATCCCCTATAATATTGCGAGAACCGGGGGCAGGGCGTTTGTTACAAGCGGTGTATCCGCTACCAGATGCAAATCAACCAGATGTGCCTGCGCTGGATGTGATGGATTACATCTTGACTGAGGGACGGAATTCTAGACTTTATCAAGCATTGATGGAATCAGGTTTAGCTAGTGAAGTTACAGCGTCCGTTACCAGTTTGCGAGACTCTGGTTGGTATGAGATGTTGGTGACGGCTGGTTCTAAACAAGATTTGAAAAAAATTGACTCAGTATTGACTAGCGCGATCGCTAATGTAGCAGAAAAAGGCGTGACCTCTGAAGAAGTAGAACGAGCCAAAACTCAATTAACGGCAGATGTAATTTTGAGTAACCGTGATATCACCTCTCAAGCAATGCGATTGGGCACTGATGAGACAACTGTTGGTGATTATCGCTACACAGACCGCTATTTGGCTGCTGTCCGTCTGGTGAAGCCGACGGATATTGTCGCTGTGATTAACAAATACCTGACAAAAAAAGCCAGGACAGTAGGCTTTTTTGAACCAACCCAGAAGCAGACGACAGAAGTTGGTGATAAACCAGACTCCGCCCAAACTACAGAGAATTTTTCTCCTGGCGCACCTGTGCTTCCTTCTGAGGTGGTGAAGTACTTACCGCCTGTAGATTTGGCTACAGATGCGATTGCCCAAGTGTTACCACAGGAATTTAAATTTACCAACGGACTGCGGTTATTACTGTTACCGGATCATAGTACTCCTACCGTTACCTTGAGCGGACACATTCAAGCTGGGACGGAATTTGATCCAGAGAATAAAGCTGGACTGGCTGCTTTCGTGGCAGACAATTTGCTAAATGGCACTAATAGCAAGGATGACTTAACTATTGCCAAACTCTTGGCACAACGAGGGGCGAGTCTCGACTTTGAAGTTTACCGTGAAGGTGTGCATATCGAAGGTGATAGTTTAGCTCTTGATTTGCCGATACTCCTTGAGATATTGGCAGATGTTGTAAAAAATAGTACCTTTCCAGTCAAAGAATTGGAATTGCATCGCCAACAAACTTTAACTGATTTGCAACTAGAATTAGATGAGCCATCAGAAGTAGCCAGAAGAATATTTGTTCAGTCAATTTATCCGAAAAAACATCCCTTACACACCTTTCCCACAGAGGAGAGTTTACAGCAGATTCAGCGCCAGGATGTGATTGATTTCAAAGCTAAACATTATCGTCCAGATACGACAGTGTTGGCGCTGGTGGGAGATTTTGATCTAGACATTGTGCGATCGCTGATTAAAAATGAGTTTGGTAACTGGGAAGTTAGCGGCCAAGCACCGACATTAAAATATCCTCCGGTGTCAATGCCACAGAAAATAGTCAGTGTCAACCCAGTTTTACCAGGTAAAGCCCAAGCTGTGACATATATGGGTTACACAGGGATTAACCGTTATGATCCTCGGTTTCACGCAGCCTTAGTATTGAACCAGATTTTGGGAGGCGATACCTTATCTAGTAAACTCGGTGCAGAAGTGCGCGATCGCCAAGGTTTGAGCTATGGAATTTATAGCTCCTTCCAAGCCGGTAAGAATGCAGGCACATTTTTGATAGAAATGCAAACTAGTCCTGAAGATAGCAGTAAAGCGATCGCTAGCACCCGCCAAATACTACAGCAAATCCATCAACAAGGCGTTACTGCACTGGAAGTAGAAACAGCTAAACGCACCCTTATGAGCAACTACAACGTTTCCCTGGCAAACCCAGAGGAATTAACAGATAGAATTCTGATGAATGAGGTGTACGGACTCGATAAAGTAGAATTACACTCCTTCACTGACAAAATCCAGAAAGTCACCCTTACCCAAGTTAATCAAGCGGCTCGTGAGTTACTCCACCCAGATCAAATCGTAGTCGTCACTGCTGGCCCATCTGTATTGGCAGAAAAAAGCATTAGGTAGTACAATTTTCAAGCTATTGAGGATTTGTAGTAAGCACAAAGCGTGCTTAAAAAACAAGGACTAAAGTCCTTACTACGAACTTACTTACCCATTAATTTAAATTTGACCAGTAGTAGAGATGGGCATCAGGCATGGATAATATAAAGAATGGGTAAGTAGTTTTTGCCGCTACCTATTAATAGCATTGCCTTTTAAGAATTAGTGATGAAAATTTACAACCATTTTTACAAAATTGTAATTACATCTCTTACTTTACCCATTACTGGTTGGCTACAAATATTACGACGAAACTACGTGATATTAACGTTGTTCATAAGCCTAAATTTCATCGCTGCTACTCCAGGATGGCGGCAAATTTTTCTGGCGATTTGCTCAAGCAACCAGCCACAGAAATTACAGTTAGCTTGGGTAATTCAGCTAACGAACTCAAGTTTGAGCCAAATCATTTGGAATTCGAGACTGGCAAACGCTATCAACTACGGCTTACCAATCCCAGCCAACTGAAGCACTATTTTACTGCTAAAGATTTTGCCGATGGCATCTGGACACAAAAAGTTCAAGCAGGCAAAGTAGAAATCAAAGGAGCCATTCACGAACTGGTACTCAAGCCTGGTGCTGAGGTAAAATGGGTATTTGTGCCCCTGAAATCTGGCACTTATGGCTTGCGTTGTCCAATACCGAGACATACGGAAGCAGGTATGACTGGAGAAATTGCCATCAAGAATTAAAAATTATTTGACTCAGTATCTGACAGGGATCTAATGTTTCAATTAAAAATAATTTATCTTAGTCCCATACTGTGCAGCAAATAAGAAGTTATGGCGATTTTGATTCAAGCCCAACATATCAGGAGTAGCCGAATGTGTTATTATATATACGTTAGCGGCTAAACTGGAAGAATCCCTATCAGGGATTAAAATAACTTAAATTATAGATATTATTTCTCAAGTAATCTAGAGAAAGCATTAATACTCAGTGTCAGAGTCACCAGTAATTATTAATTTCCTATGAACATTTTCAGTAACTTACTTCCTCAAACAACTCAGCCTGGAACATCGAAAAAACAGCGCCGAGGAATTGAAATTAAATCGCCGCGTGAAATTGAAATCATGCGGCAATCAGCGACAATTGTGGCAACTGTTCTAAAAGAAATTTCCGAGCTAGTAAAGCCAGGAATGACCACGGCTGATTTGGATGCTCACGCAGAAAAACGTATCCGCGAAATGGGTGCAACACCAAGTTTTAAAGGATATCATGGTTTTCCGGGTTCTATTTGCTCCAGCATTAACAATGAAGCAGTACATGGCATTCCTAGTCCTAAGAAAGTGATTCGCGTGGGGGATGTATTAAAAGTAGATACGGGCGCTTATTACCAAGGCTTTCATGGTGATTCTTGCATTTCGATTGCTGTCGGTGAAGTGACGCAAGAAGCTGCTAAATTAATTCGCGTAGCAGAAGAAGCTTTGTATAAGGGCATTGAACAAGTTAAGGCTGGTGTATACCTGCTTGACTTAGCTGGAGCAATTGAAGATCATGTGAAATCCAACGGCTTTAGTATAGTTGAAGAATTCACCGGACACGGTGTCGGTCGTAACTTGCACGAAGAACCTTCAGTATTCAACTACCGGACTCGCGAGATGCCAAATGTAAAACTCCGGGCGGGGATGACGCTAGCAATTGAGCCAATTTTAAATGCGGGTTCTAGACACACGCGGACATTATCTGATCGTTGGACAGCAGTCACTGTGGATAATTCTTTGTCGGCTCAGTTTGAGCATACAGTATTGGTAACAGAGACTGGTTATGAGATTTTGACTGACCGTTCTAAGCTGTAATTTTTATTGTTTGTAGTAAGTACTTCAGTGCTTAAAAAACAAGGACTAAAGTCCTTACTACGAACTTACTTACCCATGAATGGAAACTTGACACTCATCTGAGCGATAAAGGCTATATTTATCTGATAGCTGCATTGTTAGTTTTATAAATAGTAAGCATCTCTTTAGCCTGTATAGAGATAGACGTACTCTTTGGAATCGCTTCTAAGAAATTGATTGCTTGCTGCCGACTTAGTAGTGAATGAGGCGAATTTTGGAAAAATAAATTAGCTTCTGTTGCTAGCTTTTGGCTGATTCTAAGTTTGCTAAGGCTTTGTTTTTAACTAGGACTCTTTGACTGATAGATTTATAGTTAATTTGATAATAAGCCAATTTTTTCTTTATGATTAATATCATAATTTAGCTGATTGACCAACTGAACATCACTGAGAATATCAGCAGCTATTGCCTGCAAAAAATAACCCCATTCAATCCAGCCATCAATTTTTAATTGTAGTTCAGTTAATGAAATTTTAGTTTTTGAGTGGCGAAATTTTTCTGCGATCGCAGGATCTATTAATCCCACACCAGATATAAAAAAACTAGCTACAGTACCGATTCGAGGAAGTGTAGCGATCGCAGAACTTTTGATATTCTCAAAAATCAATTCCTGAGCAATTGATTTTTTAATATTCCGTAGTTGTTCCTGAGCATTATCGATCAGGATAATTTGCTGCATAATTTCATTAGAATCGCCAATAGTCAGTTTGAGATTGTGAATCAGTGTTGGCAATTCACTAACAAGTATTTCTAGATTAGCCATAAATACCCCTTAGGGATTTGTCGAAAGTTTGTGCGAAACAATTAAAATGGCTTGAGTAAGAACGTAAGCCTGTTGCATCTGAGCATCCTAGTACCGCAAGGCGGAAGTCACGCATTCACGCAGGCTTTAATTTTGGGCTTTGTGGCTGTAATGAAATGGTAGGTTTATTTCCGCCGTACTGTACTAGTTGAGTGGCAAATCTCAAGAGTTATAAAATAGATAGTTCCCGTAAACCCTGTTAAAGTAACAATTTAAGTTTCAAAATCTCAGAGAAAGCCAAAATTACCCATTCACTAACCTATGAATGAAGTTGATTTAGCATTTACCCCAGCACTAGAGTTGGCGCAATTAATTCGTCGCCGGGAAGTATCACCGCTAGAGTTGGTAGAAATATATTTAGAACGGATTGGGCGGTTGAATCCCCAATTAGGAAGTTATTTTACGGTGATGGCAGAATTAGCGATCGCAGATGCTAAAGCCAAAACAGAATTATTGACAACTAGCTCAGAACTAGCGCCATTTTTTGGTGTGCCGATTTCCATTAAAGACCTTAATGCTGTAGCAGATGTTACTTGCACTTATGGAAATCCCGCATTACTGAACAATATCCCTAACTATGATGATGGGGTTGTAACAAGGATTAAGCAAGCTGGGTTTACTATTCTCGGTAAAACAGCCACTTCCGAATTAGGTTCGTTTCCATATAGTGAGCCTACGGGTTTTCCCGCAGCCAGAAATCCGTGGAATTTAGAATATACCCCTGGCGGTTCCAGTGGTGGGGCGGGGGCGGCGGTAGCAGGGGGATTGTGTGCGATCGCTCAAGGTTCTGATGGCGGTGGCTCAATTCGGGGGCCTGCGGCTTGTTGTGGTTTGGTGGGAATTAAGCCATCGAGGGGCAGGGTGAGTAAGGCACCTGTAGGCGAACGCCTCGCTGGAATTGCCGTCAACGGCCCGATCGCCCGGACTGTGGCTGATGCTGCTGCCCTTTTGGATGCCATCTCTGGCTATACAACAGGCGATCCTTACTGGTTGCCAGATCCCGAACCATCATTGCTCGCCGCTACTGGGACAAAACTCGGTGCTTTGCGAATTGCCTTTGACACTAGCATTTCTCCTTTAGGAGAAGCTGACGCTAACTGTCAGCAAGGTGTCCGCCAAACAGTTGAGTTATTAGAACAACTCGGCCACAAAGTTGAACAGAAATCTCCAGATTTTAGTGGTTTAGTTGAACCATTTCAAATCGTCTGGCAAGCTGGGGTAGCTGCATCAGGACTTCCTGTTGAAGCCATGCAGCCAGTGAATCGCTGGTTATTTGCACGCACAGGTTCTGTTGCTCAATACCTGCAAGCAGTTTCTCAAATGCAGATAGTGGCACGGCAAATTGTGGCATTTTTCGATACTGTGGATGTGCTGGTATTGCCAGTTTATTTACACTCACCTATCCGCGTTGGGGAATGGGCTTCGCTGAGTCCAGAAGAGACATTCCAAAATATTATTGAGTGGATTGCCCCTTGTCCGCCTGCGAATGCAACTGGACAACCTGCGATCGCAATTCCTGTAGGCTTTGATAGTAATGGTTTACCCATCAGTGTGCAGCTAATTGGTAAACCTGCGGCGGAAGCCACACTGATCAGCCTAGCAGCACAATTAGAAGCAGCTAACCCTTGGATTGATCATCGTCCAGCCTTTGCAATATAGGGCTAATCATGCAGGCATCCCTAGAACAACTTTCACAAATAATTGTGTTTGCAGGTTTAGAAACAGTAGAAAAGATAAATTTGCAACCTCATACTCAGGTGCAACGGTATCACAAAGGTGAGATTATTCTGCATGAGGGCGATGTCTTACCAGCAAAACTCTATGCTGTTGTCAGTGGAGCAATTCAAGTTACCAAAACAGCAACAACGGGGAAGGAAACGATTCTCCGCGCCCTAGCTACTGGGGAAATTTTTGCGGCTCCTGCAATATTAGGAAATGGAATTTCTCCGGCAACTGTGACTGCTGAATCTGATTGTGAAATACTCATTGTAGAGCGAGATGCTTTATTAAAAGCTATTGGAGAAAACCCTGAAATTGCATTACGAATGCTGATGGTTTTTAACAGTCGAATTCAGCAGTTACATGAAACAGTCCACGGCTTAGTTTCTGAAAGAGCTATTGTTCGCCTTGCCAGATTAATTCAATATTTTGCTACTGAATCGGGAACTGAATCTACTTCACAAGGAGAGTGTTTAAAAGTCAAATTATCTTATTATCGCATGGCTCGGAGTAGTGGCATTACTTACGAAGAATGTGTGCGGTTAATTAAAAGTCTCAAACCAGTAATTGCTTATAGTCGGGGTGGAAAGATTACAATACTTGATGCAAATAAATTGGATGCGATCGCTTCTGGAAATATATAAGTGTTAGCTGTCCAGTAGTTGTTTGGAAATTGAGGATAGTGTTGGTCATCTCTGTGACACTATGAACTTGTCTTACCCTAAATTTCTCAGCAGATTTACGATATTGTCTCTGAGGTAGCTCATAGAAGCACTATTACTTTGCTTTCCACTCGTGGTCAAGGATAGCGTAAAGAAAATTGTCGTACCATCTGCCTTTGATTAATTCTTTTTCTTGCAGATGACCCTCACGACGCATACCAATTTTTTCTAATACCCTTACAGAAGCAACATTCTGTACAACACACCAAGACCAGATACGATGCATTCCCAGTTCTTCAAAGCCAAACTTTAAAATGGCTTGTGCTGCTTCTGTTGCATAACCTTGTCCCCAATATTGAGTGTTTAATTCATAGCCGATATTTGCTTCTCGCATTTCCGGGTCGTTTACACGAATACCACAATTACCAATAAGCTGATTTTCTGTTTTGAGGATAATAGCTAACTGAAACTTTGTTCTTGGTTGCTCTTTTTGCTGACTAATAAACATCTGGACAAACTCACAAACATCCTTCTGTGTGCGATGCGTCCAATAGTTGTAATGCAAGTACAAAGGATCAGATTGATAGGTAAAAACCGCCTGCCAATCTGCCTCTACAAAGTCACGCATTAGCAAGCGGTGTGTTTCTAAGATCATGTCTTTTCTCTATGCGCTTATTGCAGACAATCTAGAAATTTTACATTTTACACCTTGAAGAGTAGCACCAAGGATTGGCAAAATAGCATGTGTTTTAGAAGGTAACTATGCCAAGACTATATTATACACTAAAACGCCTTTTTCTTTAGCTAACTTAGCGATCGCTTCTGGTATAATAGTTAAAATAAAATTAGTTTGTACAGGCGAGAAACCTGCTGTTTTTTTAATATTTAATTAATTGTCAAAAATGTCTTTTACTTATAACCGTACGGTTCGTTTTCAAGATACTGATGCTGCTGGGGTAGTTTATTTTGCTAATGTTTTGGGTATTTGCCATGAAGCTTATGAAGAATCTTTAGAAACATCAAGTATTAATCTCAAAGATTTTTTTACTAATCCATCTGTAGCTTTCCCCATTGTTCATGCTAGTGTCGATTTTTTGCGCCCTATGTTTGGGGGAGACAAGTTGCTAATTAGTTTAATTCCCCAAAAACTAGGTGGTGATAAGTTTGAAATTACTTACGAAATTACAGTGGCTGAGGTGGTAGTTGCTAAAGCTATTACTAGGCATGTTTGTATTGATGTAAGTAGTAGAAGTAAACAGGAATTACCTGATGAGATTATTCAGTGGTTGGAAACGAACCGCAAAGATGCAGAGGCAGCTGAGAGAAGGAAATCTAGAGAGATTATGTGATGGGATTCTGTAGGAATTCTCTGGCTATTTGCTGTAGATGTTGGCGGTTAATTTTACCTTGGGAGTTGCGAGGTAAGTTTTGCTGGGGAATCCAATATTTTGGAATTTTAAATTTGCTGAGTTTGTCTTTGAGTAGGATTTGGATTTTTAAGGCAGAGGTATCTAATTGTTTGGGAATGTAAATCGCTGTTAAAGCTTGTCCCCAGTGTTTATCTGGGATGCCGATGACACAAATATCAGCAACCATTTGAGTTGCTTGTATAGCTGATTCAATCTCTGCTGGGTAAATATTTTCTCCACCTGTAATAATTTTGTCGCTGTTACGTCCGACAATATTTAAATGACCTTGAGTGTCTAAAAAACCTAAATCATCTACTTGGAAATCAGCTTGATTTTCTTTGGTTATCGGATAATAGCCAAGGGCTAAAGATTGAGCATAAATGGTGATATTTCCGATTTGATTGGAATTTAAAATCTCGCCTTGCTGATTGCGAATAGTTACTTTTGCATGGGGAAGAATTTGACCACTGCTAATTTTACCGCCGAGAAAATCATCGGGTTTGAGGGTAGCAATTTGAGATGCGGTTTCTGTCATGCCATAAGTAGGTGCTAACCGGATGCGATGAAATCTGGCTTTTTCTAGTAGTTCGTTCCATGCTGGCGCACCTCCCAGAAGTACAGTATTAAATTGGGATAGCCATTCAGTTAATTCTGAGTTTTGTAGGAGTCTTTGTAACTGCGTTGGAACTAAAGATATTAAAAATTCTGATTGTTTAATATTGAATGTTTGACCTTTTTCTACTGCTTTGAATGGCAGAATAGCCAGTTTACCTCCGGTGGTGAAAGAGCGGATAAATTGCATTAAACCACTGACATGATATAGCGGTAATACACAAAAAGAATTGACTTGCTTTAGTTGAAAGTATTCTGTAAATCCTTGTACAGATGCGATGAGAGTTTCCCAAGTATGGATGACAAATTTAATCTGCCCCGATGAACCACCTGTGGGAATCATTATGAGTGGGGAGTGGGGGGATGAGGGAGATGAGGGAGATGAGGGGGATATAATAGTAATTTCTTCGCAATTCCGATTTCCTATTCCCCATTCCCTATTCCCTACTCCCCACTCCCTATTCCCTATTCCCCAAATAATATCTGGTTTTACTAAATCAAAGACTTGCTGCCATTCTTGTGTTCCCCAGTCTGGGTTACAAAGAAACACTGGACAATTAGCTGCACAAGCAGCAATAAAACTTGCTAAAAATCGTAATGGTTCGCGTTCGGCTAAGATGATTTTTAGTGGGATTCCATACGCTGATAATTGTATTAATTTTAAATATAATTCTTGAACTATTTGATTAAATTGATAGCTGTTATAACCGATAAACCAATCATTTTGAGCCAGGTTATTAAGACAGTTTAAAGGTCGTTCCATAGACTTTTAACCCATGTTTCTTCTTGTTCAAAAAAATGGTCAATGCCAAAACCAACTGCCCTATTGTTTCGGGATAATTCCGCCGCTAGCCGGAGTGCTGCAAGTCTACCGATCGCAGTTTCAAATACTGATGAAAATACAGTATCAATTTTATGCTGGTGGCAAAACTTTCTCAGACGAGATGGTGATCCGACTATCCCAGGCTTAATCACAAAAATCCCTTGCCAACCTTGTTGAAAACAGGCGGCGAGTTGTCCAAGTGTAGCGACAGATTCATCTATTGCGATCGCAGTTTCATAACTCAGACTCAATTCCAACATTTCCTGAAATTGCTCAACGGGTAACGGTTGTTCGATAAATTCAATTTCTATAGCTAGTTCTGCATTCGCCTGGAAATTGTCGCAAGTCCGCAGCCATAAGTTAGCTTCTTCATAGCTGAGTCCACCGTTGGCATCTAATCGCAGTTTGGTAAAGTCTGGTAAGGTGTCTATCAGTGAGTCAAAAATTTCTAGTTCATCAGCGATCGCATACACACCAATTTTCCACTTAAACGTGTGATATCCCTGCTGCCACAACGTTTCCCATTGATTTAAAGCCGCTTCCCCAGCTGGTAATAAAGCACTGTAGAAAAGTGAATTATGAGTACAGACGCGATTAATCGCGTCTGTACAAAAGTTAAGAGTTATAAAATTATCTCCCTTATCCCCCCCACTTCCCACTACTTCGGCTTCGCTCAGTACAAGTCCCCACTCCCCACTCCCCATCTCCCAGGCTGACTCAAAGCCAAATTGACAAGCAGGTAACTCATCTGGGATGGAGAAAATTATCTCGTCTGTGATTTCTCCTGGGAGTTGGCGACAAAAATTTAAGGCTTGTTCTAGGGTTTCGGAACCAAACCAGCTAATGGGGGCAATTTCTCCCCAGCCGATTTTACCTGATTCATCGGTAAGACTGAGGATAATACCTTCACGAATATCCCAATTACCATGATTAGTGGTAACTGATCGCACAAATCTTTGCTGATAAGGACGAAATTCAAATCTGTAGTCATTAGTCATTAGTCATTCTCCCTCTGCCCTAATGCCCAATACTTCTCTTCTTAGGCTGCGCCCTAAGCGTAGCTATGCCGCAGGCTTTACGACTACGCTCAGTACAAGTGCCCAATGCCATTAAATCATAAATCCCAGTCCAAGCAACAAGCAAGCCCAGAAATGCACAGCTACGGCGATGAATTTACAGTTACTAACTTTGTCTGGCTGGTTGTGATTTTCTTGGACATGGCGGCATAATTTGACAGCAAAGGGTAAACTTACCCAACTCAATAACGTCCAAGCTGGAGAAATTCCCAATAGCACAAACAGCAAGGTGAAGGGATAAATGCTAGCAGTAAACCAAACTAGGAGTTGGGCCCCTTTTTGAGTTCCTAGACGGACGATAGGCGATCGCTTGCCTGCGGCGATGTCATCCTTAACTTGGTGAAAGTGTGAGCAAAACAAAATTAAGGTTGTGGCAATCCCGACAATGACTGAGACTGCTAAACTTGTCATTGACCAAGTTTGAGTTTGGCTGTAGTATGCTGCCTCCACTGCTAAGGGGCCAAAGGCAAAAAAGCAAAGAATCTCGCCTAAACCCTGATATCCTAAGCGAAAGGGAGGCCCTTGGTACATATAGCCTAAACCACAGCATAGTAAAATTATGCCGATAACAGTTAGGTCTTGTTGCCAAAGAGCGATCGCTAGTATGCCCAGCAACCCCAAACCTAAGCACAAATTTCCTATCCAAAATATTAATGGCTTATTGTCTGTTAAGTTAACCAGAGAATGATGCTTATTTTGATCAATACCTGTTTCGGAATCAAAGACATCATTACTGATATTTTCCCAGGCGAGAATTAAGATTGCCGCAGCTACAAAAGTAGAAAATACTGCACCATTAAAATTTTTAGTTTCGGCAAATGCTACTGCTGTTCCTACCCAAATGGGCATAATGGCAACGCTGTACATTGGCGGTTTAATCGCTGCCATCCATAACTTAGTGTTGGGATATAAAATCTGCTTGGTTGTCATCATTTGTGATTAATTAAATTGCTGCAAAATTACTTACACTTGAGATTTTATAATTTAAAGAGATGCTAGTACCGCTTTGCAAAAGTCAAAAGTTAACACTTAGCGAACTTGAAGTGTCAAAAGTTAACACTGAGCGAAGTCGAAGTGTCAAAAGTCAAAAAACTTATGATTTGGACTTTTTAACTGTTTGGAATGGTAGCTTTATTTATGCCGTGCTGTACTAGATATTCATAAGCTAAAAACAACTGCAACTTTGACTGTGGCTCGTTAACCTTGTATTGTTAACACTCCACTCTTACGTTCCAGGCTTGGGCTGGAACTGGCTTGTCAGGGTCTGGGAACACCATAAACAACGCAAATCCTACGCTGGTGAAATGATAACTTAATATGTTACCTGTAGAAATACGACCACGATTAATTACACTTTAGGAAGTTAACTTAAAAAAAATTTACTATAGATCCATGACAGTTTCACCATGTCGTAACAACCTCTTTGTACACAAAGATTTATATCAATTTTTGGTAGCAGTGCAAGAAAAGTGCGTCAAAAATAATTGCAGGCAAGTTGTCAGTATCTCTCAAGAGATCGATTTAGTTGATCCTTTACTTGTATTGGATAAACTTACACAAGCAAATGAAATAAATTTTTACTTTGAGGACAAAGGTAAAGGAGAAGCGATCGCGGCAATTGATGCTGTAACAAAATTACAGATTGATGGGGTAGACCGTTTTAGTCAAGCGGAATATTTTATCAAATCTAGTCTAAAAAATATAATTAATTTTGGTAACGCTAACCAACCTTTTTCTGGGCCTCACTTTTTTTGTTATTTTAGCTTTTTTGATAAAAATTCCCAAGTAGATTATCCCTTTCCATCTGCTACCATCTTTCTTCCACGTTGGCAAGTAGCTGTAAAAAATCAGCGCTGTATATTAGTAACAAATATAATTATCAATGAAAATGTAAATATTCAAAGATTGTTGGAAAATGTGCGAAATAAAATCGAATTTATCCAATCTTTAGAATATTACTCTGCTAATATTGATTATTTCTCAGCAAAGTTCTACAAAAAATCCGTCACGAATGCTGCTCAATTTAAACGTTCAGTAGTATCTGCTTTGGAAAAAATTCAGTCTAGTCATTTAAGCAAGATTGTCCTCGCAGATATATTAGATGTAAAATCAAGCAACCACTTTGACTTAGTTAAATCTTTAAATAATCTTAGGCAAATACATCCTAATTGTTATATTTTTTCTACAAGTAATGGCAAAGGACAAAACTTCATTGGTGCAAGTCCAGAAAGATTAATTAGTATTAATAATCAACAGTTAGTCACTGATGCTTTAGCTGGTTCTGCACCACGAGGTAAAACCCCTGCTGAAGATGCAGCTAATGCTAATCGCTTGCTTAATAGTGAAAAAGAAAAGCACGAACATTCACTGGTGCTTGATTTCATTACACAACGCCTATGCCAGCTAGGTTTATTACCCCAAATATTAGCACCACGGCTGCGACAATTATCGAATATCCAGCATTTATGGACACCAATCAGTGCCATAGTTCCTGCTAATATACATCCATTAAAGATTGTTGCCCAATTGCATCCTACACCAGCCGTTGCTGGTGCAGCACGGGATGTTGCTTGTGCGGAAATTCGTCGTTATGAAAGCTTTGAGAGAGGTTTATATGCTGCGCCTCTAGGTTGGATAGATTCTCAGGGGAACTGCGAGTTTATTGTGGGAATTCGTTCAGCATTGATCGATGGCGATCGCGCGAGATTGTATGCTGGTGCTGGTATTGTGGCTGGATCTGATCCTCGCAAAGAGTTTGCAGAGGTGCAGCTTAAACTTCAGGCTTTACTTAAAGCATTAGTTTAATGGCTAATTTTTCAGCCGCCGATGATTTGGGTGCGTTACGCTACGCCATAACACACCCTACTTAGATTTTTTCATAAATCAAATCGGATTCCTATATGAGTTGATTCTAATTAAGTAAGTCGGTAAGAATAATTCAAACTATATTAACTAATGTAACAAATATTGAAATGATTTTGTAGTGAGCGGCTCCAGCCCTCACTACAAACCTTTAATTATTTACGCCGTCTTACTTATGCAAAGAATTGTAGGCTTCATTCAGTTTGGTGGCTGACTCTTCTAATGAGCGTTGTTCATCAGCATTTCTTGGTAACACCAGTTGACGCTCAATACCTTGGGAGCTAATGATACATGGAAGTCCAAGAACAACTTCACTGCCAACTCCATAGTTAGAATCTGCTCTGGCCGATACTGGAAATATCTGCTTTTCATCTCGCAGGATGGTATCAACTAACTGAGAAACTACTGTTGATATGCCATAGCTAGTATTTCCTTTACGTTCAGAAATGCTATAGGCTCGCTTACGCGTTAACTCTGCGTACTCTTGCTGAATTTGTTCCAGTGCTGCTCCTTGTGGTATGGGAAATTCAGTTAACGGAATTCCGCCAATAAATGCATTAGACCAAACGATAAATTCACTGTCTCCATGCTCTCCAATCACATAAACATGAACGTCTTGAAGAGCAACATTCAGTCGCTTACCAAGTTGATATCTGAGTCTGGCAGTATCAAGAACGGTTCCCGAACCGAAAATTAGGTTTTCTGCTCTAGTGGAACAGGCGATCGCAATCCGCGTTAATACATCCACTGGATTGCTAACAATAAGTACGATTGAGTTCGGTGCAACTCTATCCAATTCTTTGATTGTTGAACGCATAATCTCTGCATTATCGTTCAATATATCTAATCGGCTTTGTCCTTCTTTTTGCTGCACACCAACAGTCACGACAATCACATCAGAATCAGCTAAATCTTCATACCGATCTGACGCTATAATTTCCATCTCTTTAAGTAGAGGAATGGTGTCTTCAATATCCCATGCTTGCCCCTCAGCTTTTGATAAGGTTCGGTCAAAAAGGACGACTTTTAGACATTTACCGAGTAGCACTAAAGCATTTGCTACGCTTGCACCTACATTCCCCGCGCCAATAATACCGACCTTGGATGTTTTGCTACTCATGTCAAATCTATTTTTTTGTAACTGACCAGATAGGTTAATGTTAACTCCAGAACTTACCCTTTCGAGTCAAGATTCTTGAAGCGATCGCTTTGTATCAAAGAGTAGATTGTTTTTACAACTTCATCACCTGCAAGTAAATAAACCTTTACACTAAATCTTGATGAGTAAAAGCTTTAGCATTCGCTCCGGTGTAAGTAGCAACGATATGACCATCGCCAGTCATTTGATATTTGTATGTCACTAATCCTTCTAAACCAACGGGGCCGCGAGGAGGCATTTGTTGTGTACTAATTCCTACTTCTGCACCGAAACCATAGCGGAAACCATCAGCAAATCTGGTAGAACAATTGTGGAATATATTGGCTGAATTTACCAGTCCAAAGAAAGTTTCAACTGATGCTGAATCTTCAGTAATAATCGCGTCAGTATGACGAGAACCATATTCGTTAATATGCGCGATCGCATCTTGTATAGAATCTACAATCTTTATCGACAAAATAAAATCGCTGTATTCTGTTTCCCAATCTATTTTTGTTGCAGCTACGATATTAGGCAAAAGTTCTAATGTGCGTTTATCACCTCTTAATTCCACATGGCGTTCTTGCAAAGCATCGGCAACTTTTGGTAAAAACTCTGTAGCAATTGATTGGTGAACTAGCAAAGTTTCAATCGCATTACAAACAGCAGGATATTGCGCCTTGGCATCTACTGTAATCGGAACTGCTTTAGAAATATCAGCCGCTTTATCTATATAAAGATGACAAATCCCATCGGCGTGACCTAATACCGGAATCCGTGTATTTTCTTGCACAAACCTGACAAAAGAATTAGAACCTCTAGGAATAATTAAATCCACATATTTATCTAACTTCAAAAGTTCTAGAGTTTCTTCTCTAGTTGTCAGCAACTGTACCGCATCAGGATTAACAGCAGTTTGAGATAATCCTTGTTTAATTGCCTTAACTATTGCTTCACAAGAACGCACCGCTTCCTTTCCACATTTGAGAATCACACCATTTCCCGATTTGATCGCTAAGGAAACAATTTGAATCGCCGCCTCTGGACGTGCTTCAAAAATAATTCCCAAAACACCTAAAGGACAAGTTATCCGCTTGAGAATTAAACCAGTGTCAAGTTCGCGGTGAATCTGCACTTTACCGATAGGATCAGCTAGCTTACCAACATCTCGTACCCCAGCGATCGCATCTCTTAATTTATGTTCATCCAACTGCAAGCGTTTATAAAGCGGTTTAGGAATTCCTTCGCCAGTAGCAGCTTCACAATCAGCAACATTTGCTTGTAAAATTTCATCTTTAGCTGATTCTAAAGCTTGAGCGATCGCAACAAGTGCTTGATTTTTTGCCTCAGTGGAGAGAATCGCTAGCTTACTTGCAGCTTGGCGGGTTTGCCCTGCGATCGCAATTAGGGAAGAAGCAATGTTAATAATAGTCATAGTACAAATCTTTACCTTTTCTTCATCTTATCAATCTGAGTCCACCATTAGTTATCGTCTTCCCCCAATCGGGTGAACCATCTGGGTAATCAATAATTACTCTGATCGGGTGAAGCAAGACTTGGTTCAAACGTTTATTCTGTAATTATCGAACCCAGACAAATTAGAAGTGCTAAACTTACAGCACAAAAAACATTATAAGTATTATTGCAGAGCTTATTTGAAAGTCTTAAAAATGATTTATGCGTACCGGAGGCTAGAGAGACATCGTAATGTATGTTTCTCTAGTCTTTTCCTTAAGTAAATAATTTATACTACCGATATTTGAATTTTTACGAAATTGTGATGACGAACGCTGGATCTATTGAGTATTGATGGATCAAATACCACTCCTTTGCTAGGGAGATCCTATGTCATTGCAATCTGGATTAGATGCCTTAAAACAAAAACGTTATCAAGAAGCGGTTGAATTACTAGAACAATTCTGCCGCGATTGCCTTGAACGTGATTCTTCAGATTATCTTTCAGCACAGATGTGGCTGATCAAAGCCTATCAAGCCACAGGCGAAATCGAAAAAGCCAAGATTCTGTGTCAAAAGTTAATGATGAGTGAAAACCCACAGACTCGTAGTTGGGCAGAACTTGCTAGTCAATCCTTGCGCCAAACGCCATCTAACGCCAGTAAAAAAGCTGGCCGCGCCGTTGCTACTGGGATGAAATTAGCAATGGGGGGTGTGGGTGGTAGTTTGGCGTTAGCTTCTGGTGTAACCATGACCTTGCTGTTTGGCATGGTCTTGGCTTTAGGTTTGAGTTTAGTATTTATTTTGGGTAGCGATGATCCCCTCCAAGGGCTAGCGATCGCTATTGGTATTACCCTAATTTTTAATATCGCCGCCTTTTTCCTGTCTCCATTTCTCATGGACTTAACCCAGAGATGGCTTTACCAAACTCGCTGGGTAGAGTTAGCAGAAGTTGAAGCCCTCAGTCCAGAGACGGCTAAAGTTATTCGCCAAGTCTGTGAACAGAAAAAGCTGAAAGCGCCCCGTTTGGGAATCATTAACGACCAAAACCCCACGGCTTTTACTTATGGATCATTGCCGAACAGCGCCCGTTTAGTAGTCAGTCAGGGACTTTTCACATACCTGGATGACGATGAAATTGCTACCGTCTACGCCCATGAATTGGGGCACATCGTCCACTGGGATTTCGCAGTCATGACAGTAGCTTCTACCTTAGTGCAAATTTGTTACTTGATTTACAGCACAGCTAGAAGATTTGGGCGTGGTGGCGATAGCAAAATTAAAGATGCGATGCAAACTGCTGCCTTAGTTGCCTACGTGTTTTATGTCATTGGTACTTATCTACTGCTGTACCTCTCCCGCACACGAGAATACTTTGCTGACCACTTTGCAGCCGAAAGTACAGGTAATCCTAATGGATTATCCCGCGCTTTGGTGAAGATTGCCTACGGGATATTAGAAGAAGGTTCACGGACACAAGAACCCAGCCGTTTAATTGAAGGGACTCGCGCCTTGGGTATCTATGACCATAAAGCCGCCGCTTCCACAGGAACCGCTTACCGCATTGCATCCGATACTCAAAAAATTGGTCGCGTCTTTTTGTGGGATATGTTTAATCCTTGGGGCTGGTGGATGGAATTAAATTCCACTCATCCATTGACAGGTAAACGAGTTCGTGCATTAAGCACCTATGCCGAACAGTTGGGTTTACCGACTGAGTTCGATATGGGGCGAGTTATTGGAGAAGGCAAAACTCTAAGTAAGAGTAGGCTTTACGGTAACTTCTTTTTAGATGTTGTGCTGTACGGCGCTGAAACTATAGGTTTCTTCGTTGGCTTGGTAATGGGTGTGATTCTGTGGTCAAGTTCCCCAAACACAGGTTTAGCATTTGGTGCGCCACTAATTGGTTTAGGGATGGGGATTATTGTTAAAGCCTTCGTGATGTTCCCCGACTACAAACAAGCAGTAGAAACCGATATTCTCACCTTGATGTCAGACCCCTACGCCAGTCCGTTACGTGGACAACCTGCAAAACTTGAAGGTCAATTAATTGGTCGTGGGGATGCTGGTTATAAATTTGGTTCCGATTTAAAAATTCAGGATCGTAGCGGAATGCTTTATCTGCATTACGCCTCACGCTTTGGCCCCATCGGCAATTTCCTGTTTGGGATGAAGCGAGTCCAAAGCTTGATTGGTGAACAAGTTGGGGCTGTGGGTTGGTTCCGTCGGGGTGTTGCACCTTGGATGGATCTGATTCAACTCCAAAGTAAAAATGGCACCATTGTCAATAGTTACCATCGCTTTTGGTCATTCATCCTTGGCGGTGGATCGATTATCCTGGGAGTGGTATTGATTATGTTTTTGAGCAGTTAGCTGAGTTTTTAGCCTGCTGTCAAAGCATTTCTCAGCCCATCCAAGCTTTAATTTGTCAGGAGGTAGTTAGTAACTGCCTCCTTTTTTTCGTGTGTAATATACCACAATACAGTTGGCTTATATGACAATACGCTTGGGTTAAACCAGAAAAATAAATTTGCGTAGGTTGGGTTGAGGAACGAAACCCAACATTTTCGGGCATTTGTTGGGTAACACTAAAGTTCAACCCAACCTACAATTATCCTTAACCCAAGCGTATTGTGCTATTTCAGCGACAGCATTTGCTATATCGGCGTACGCATTTGCTATATCGGCGACAGCATTTGCTATATCGGCGTACGCATTTGCTATATCGGCGTACGCATTTGCTATATCGGCGACAGCATTTGCTATATCGGCGTACGCATTTGCTATATCGGCGTACGCATTTGCTATATCAGCGTACGCATTTGTTATATCGGCGACAGCATTTGCTATTTCAGCGATCGCAGATTTTACCGGGAGCTTACTTGGGAGTTAAACTTGTTGGCTGTCTTTAACCAGGTTCGCCACCACTGTCACCAATTTATCTGGCTCAATTGGCTTGGATAGATGAACCTGGAATCCAGCTTCCAGAGCCAGTTTAGACTCTTCATCTCTAGCAAATGCCGTCAGTGCTACAGCTGGAATTTTTTTTATTCGAGCTGCTTCGCTGATTCGCACTTTGCGAATCAGCGCATAACCATCTTCATCTGGCATTCCGATATCACTAACTAAAACATCTGGTTCCAATCGTACCAGCGTTTCTAAAGCTTCAGCTACTGAGCTAACCGATGTTACCTTTGCTCCAGACTGTTGAAGAATAAAGGAAACTAACTCACGTGTATCGGGATTGTCATCTACAACGAGTATTTGCAAGCCGATCAGCGCTAAGAGGTTATCGGCTTTTACTTCACTCTCTTTGATTAGCTGCTCTTGTTGCAATTCTATAATCGGCAACAGCACTGTAAATGTTCCTCCCCGTCCTTCCCCTTTGCTAGCTGCGTAGACTGTGCCTGAGTGCATTTCAACTAAGTAGCGCACAATTGACAGTCCCAGCCCCAAACCACCCTCTGCTCTAGTAGTTGTGCTATCAGCTTGACGAAAGCGCTCAAATATAAAAGGTAGAAAGTCAGCACTAATTCCCTTACCGGTGTCAGACACAGTTATCTGGGCATTTGAGTTTACCTGCTTTAGATGTACTTCAACTCGCCCTCCACTCGGTGTAAACTTGATGGCGTTAGAGAGCAAATTCCAGACAACTTGTTGCAGGCGTTCTGAATCACCCATAACCTCACCTACTGAGGAATCAAGGTTAGACTCAATTTGAATATCCTTAATCTCAGATGTGGGATGTACAGCTTCAATCGCCGCGTTAATTACAACTACAAGGTCAACTTTACGGAGAGTTAGGCGGATTTTACCTTGGACAATGCGTGAAATATCCAGGATATCTTCAATCAGTTTGCTCTGAAGTTTAGCATTCCGCTCGATTGTTGCCAGTCCCTTAAAGGTAGTTGCCTCGTCCAATTTTCGATTACGGATTATTTGAACCCAACCCAGCATAGAGTTGAGAGGTGTACGAAGTTCATGAGAGACGATCGCTAAAAATTCGTCTTTAATTCGGTTAGCTTCCTGCGCTTGCCGATAAAGCTGTGCATTTTCAATGGCGAAGGCTGCCCGTTGGGCAACTTCTTCAGCCATTGCTAGGTCTACAATAGTGTAATGGCGTCCTGGTTGTGTAGACGCAAATACAATTGTCCCTAGCTTGCGTTCACGCACCAACAATGGCACAGTTATCTGAGACTTAAGTTGGAGTTGGTGCAGCAGAAACAGGTGTTCCTCGTTTGACGCACTTCTCTCTAATGAAGACTCAAGAATGTTTGTAGCCAGTTCCGACTTACCAGTTCGTAAAACCTTCGCTGGCCCATAATCAGCATCAACAGGGATTGGATAGCGTTGTCGCAGTTCTCGTACTAGTGCTTCCTTTTGCGGTTCAGATGCAGCTATCACTGGGTTACTGAAGACCGCCAAATTATTTTCAACGACATCTACAATACACCAATCGGCTAGGGTAGGCACTGCCAATTGCGCGACGCTAGTTAGGGTAGTGCGGTAGTCTAAAGAAGATGCCAGTACACGACTTGCTTCAGCCAAAAAATTAGAACGCCTCTGTGCTGCTTGGGCTGCAATCCGGGCGGCTTGCTCACTGGCAAATAACTGCTCACGCTCCGACTCTAAACGCTTACGCTTGGTAATGTCGCGCATTAACCAGCGCAGAGCAACTGGCTTACCTTCATCGTTACAGACGGTAACTACTGTCAAAGCAACATCAAAACAGATTTTTTCCCGTGGTTGTAAACACACTTCCCATTCCCCGCCCCGGTCGAGATCCTGCAACTGAGTTAGGTAATTAAAAAAAGGTTGATGATCTGACCTGGCGATGAAAGTAAGTAGGGGTTTGCCAATCAAAAATCGCTGTAAAACATTGAGGTGTATGGTAGCAGCACAGTTAGCTTCCAGGATAATGCCATTTGTATCAGTTACTATGTAACCATCAGGCGCAAAATCAAATAATTCTTGGTAGCGCTGACGTTCCTTGTCGACTACCATTCGTGTTGCTTGTAGTTCTTCAGAGGCGATTTTTAGTTCTTCCAAAGTGATTTTAAGTTCTTCAAAAGCTTCAGCTGTTAACTCTTGTTGCAAGTTCGGCTGACTGGCAGTACTTTGCAATAATCCCGTCACCCGTGAGCTAAATGTCTCTAATTGTTGACTAAAATTGTCTACACTCATGTTGCTCACTTTGCTAAGACTAAGAAGCGCACGCCAAAGGAAATATTAAGCAAGTATAAGCCCAACTGTACGCTAAAAGCTGATCTCAAAACTATTGCTTAAAAAATAGAGTTCGTCTTGACAAGGTGAGTTATACAAAGTGGATCAGACATCATAATATAGTTATCTCAACCTCTAATTGCTACCTTAAAATAAAGAATTCATAAAGAAATCCACTTAGAGGGCTGTACAGCAACAAACATAATAAACAGATTTAAGAAAATTTTTTATAGCTTAAGGAGGGCCTGATGGTTACAGCAACAGTACCAGGACAACAGGTCAAAATTGGCCCAACCCAATTGCTGATCAACAATGAGTGGGTAAATAGTATCAGCGATGTCTACGACGGGCTACGCCTACGCCGATTTGAAACAATCAACCTGACTACAATCTCCGGGCTGGTACTGTCTGGGTAAATTGCTACGACGTATTCGATGCTGCACCCTTCGGTGGATTTAAGCAGTCTGGTATTGGTCGGGAACTCGGCGAATATGGCTTGCAGCAATATAGCGAAGTTAAGACCGTTACCATCAAATTGGAGTTCGACTTGAGTTTAGCTTTAGCCATATTCATTCCCCTAAATCTGAAAAAATCGGTATCAAGGGGATGATAATCATGATATTTGGTATGGGGTGGGCATGATAAATAGACTTACAACCCCTAGAAAATTCTGATGAGAAATGCGATCGCTAGTAGATTTCGCCAACTTATGGCTGGCAGAAAAAGCCCGATTGGTTATTTTGACAAATATGACCGTAAAAACAAAACCAGGCGTTCCTTAGCACTGTATACCTGCATAGGATTAGTGGGTGGAATTCTGGCATTGTTGTTAATGACATCCCCAGGACTAGCTCAAAAACCACAACTCCAACAACCGTTATTAGTAGCTACACGAGTTATACCGCCTTTTGTGCTACCAGACAAAGGTGAGCTATCGGGATTCAGTATCGACCTCTGGCGCAGCATCGCCAACCAAATAGGTGTAGAGTCTAAATTTATTGAATATTCCTCTGTGCCGGAACTGCTTTCTGCTATTAAGGAGGGCAAAGCCAACTTGGGGATTTCAGCTATCTCGATTACAGCCGAACGTGAGCAGAATTTTGATTTCTCATTACCTATTTTTGCTGGGGGGCTGCAAATTATGGTACGAAATTCAGAAACCAACGACAGTGCCTTCCCAAATATTTTGCAATTGTTTTTCTCTGCTACCCTCTTGAAGGTAATAGGCATTGCCCTAGTGTTAATTGTCGTAGCAGCCCACATTATTTGGTTATCTGAGCGTCATCATAAAGATGGGATGATTCCCCAATCATACTTTCCTGGCATTTTCAAAGCTTGTTGGTGGGCAGCTGCCACATTAGCAACCCAAGCTGATGAAATGCCCAAGGGAGTAATGGGACGCTTAGTAGGTATTGTCTGGATGTTCATCGGAGTACTTTTTGTCGCCTACTTTACAGCCAGCGCTACTACCTCATTGACAGTACAACAGCTTCAGGGCGATATCAGAAGTATAGACGATTTACCCGGCAAGGTTGTGGCCACGACTGCGGGTAGCACAGCAGCCATATACTTGCGAGAAAATAATATTTCAGTTTTAGAAGTTAGCAAAATTGAGCAAGCTTACAATGCTTTGCAAACAAAAAAAGCTGATGCTGTGGTGTTTGATGCACCTGTACTCCTCTTCTATGCTGCCCATGAAGGCAAAGGGAAGGTACAGATTGTTGGCAGTATCTTGCGTGAAGAAAGCTACGGCATCATTCTGCCTAACAACAGTCCCTACCGTAAACCAATTAATCTGGCCTTGCTGAGTCTCAAAGAAGATGGTACTTATCAATCGCTATATGATAAGTGGTTCGATGCGGAGAAATCTTGAAGAGGGGAGTGGGGACTGGGGAC
>NZ_CAXTNP010000087.1:0-26904 GCF_964245575.1 uncultured Nostoc sp.
TCATTTTGAAACCTCTCTTAGTTTTTATTAGTAAATAAGATGCGTTTTCCCTGATCCAGAGAGTCTATCTCACTTTAAAAAAAACTCCCTCTAGCGCTGAAATTTTTACAAGATGAATTTGGATTAGGCCATCGACTTAGATATATGTGCCAAGATGAAACTGACTAATCTTTCAGGGAACCTTAAAAAAACCTTAGGCGACCTATATGGATTAAGAACATGGGTAGAATATGGTTTTCGGCAGTGTAAACAGGAACTGGGCTGGACAGATTACAGATTTACAAATTTCCAACATATTGAGAGATGGTGGGAGATTATTTTTTTTGTCTACACAATGATTAGTTTAAGTTCTCCACCTTTATTATCCTTAAATCAAGCTCCTCAAATTGAAACAGAGGTACAAGATACTATTTTTATTGATTATGTAAATTTTTCTAATTATAAACAATGTAATCATGATTCTGGATGGAAGAATACTTTAAATAATATTCGTTTAATTGTTGAATCTCTCTTACTATTTCGGTTGATTTATCCTTGGCTAGATGTTTTCCTAAATTCCGATCTATTATTGCTTGGATTTAATCACATAATTTGTACAATAAACCAATTTAAACCTTTTTTTTCTTCTGGATAATTTCAGTTATTTACTACTTGTTTATTTCGGAGAGTGACATAAGAGGGATAATTTGTTGGGACTGCTGTAAAACATTTTTAAGTTTTATCAGTGATATTTACACCGTATACTTCCACAATTTACCTACTATTCAAAGAACGGATTGCCGCCTTATTTATTGATAATCTAAAGCGTTACCAAGCCGATCAGCCTTTATGAAATGTAGTCAATAATAAAGCAGGATACTAAACAAGCCAGGAGCTTGTTTTTTAAATGAGCGAAAGCGATATTTTTGCAGTCATGAGAATTTCAACCCTCTACCTGCTCTATCTCTACACCCGTTCCTTGATCTATTTCTATGAACTTTGACCCGGCGATCAAAACTACGATCATCATTAAAATACTCGTCACCATGATGATACTCACCACGCTGGGATCTTCAAAATTACTTGTAGCTACTAATAATGCTGCGGCAAAATTACGTTGAGCTGTTCCTACTCCTAGCACTCGTTGGGTATCAATACCAGGGCCGCCCAAAAGATAACCCACGGTAAAGGAGAAGACTATGAAAACGGCACAAACTAAAATTGCACCTGTTTGTAATAAGGCAATGATATCGTTAGTGTGAACTATCAGCCTGACTACCAGACCTAAAAGCAATCCAGCATTAGATAATTTGAACAAAATCGGTTGGATAATGGGGGCGATCGCACTCAATTTTGCTTTGATGAATAACCCAATGATCAATGGGCTGACCATCATTAACAATAAGGGTTTGGCAATGTCCCAGGAGTTAATTTGCACACCTTCCACCACTAAGGGCAATACAATCGGCATATAAAAAATTGTGCCCAGCATTAGCAACATCATTAATCCCACCGAGAAAGCTATATTGCCTTTGACTATGTGGGCAAGTTTAGGTAGTGCTGGAGGCCCTGATGCTACTGCCATGATCAGTAAGCCATCTCTGAGTGGTTCACTTAAATGTACTACTTGTAGTAACAAATATACAAAAAGCGGCACTAGCACAAAATTTGTTAGCAGCGATGATATGACTAAGCGGAGGTTGCGGAGTGGTTCCCAAATCTGTTGAACAGTTAGACTTAACCCTGCACCCAGCATGGTGAACACGATAAATGTAAAAAGTGCGAGTTTGTCGATTAATGACAAGATTTCGTTCATGATTTTTTTCTCACGCAGAGTGGCAAAGGGGCAGAGGAGCAGGGGGGCAGACGAGAATAACCAATGCCAATGCCCAATGTCCAATGCCCAATCCCTATTACTTCAATTCCAGGGTGACTTGCTGTAAGTTGCCGGTGAATGCAAAGGGTGTTTGGTAAGTATCTACCGCAGGTGTGCCAGTATCTTGACCAACATCAAAGGTTTCATCTAAACCAAATCGGTAGCCTACGGTTTTATCAATGCGGCCTTCCGCAACCTGTTGATCATTAATCAAGAGCTTACCAGTACCACCTGCTCCCGGAGCGCCACCATCATAAGTAAAGTCAAATTTGATTTGGGATTTACCGATCGCAATTGGTTGGGAAGATTGAATGATTGTGCGATCGCTATTTAAGAAGTTGTAAGCAAAGGTGGGTTTACCTTTTTTCAAGAAGAAACTCCAACCCGCAAAACGTCCGCCTTGGGTGACTAAAACGCCTTCAGTACGATCTTTGGCAACATCTACGTTGGCAGTGATGCTAAAGGAGCGACTCTTAATATTGGGAGCGCTGCCTTCGGGAATCCCTGCAACAGATGTGTAATAAGTAAAGTTATTGCGTCCTGTAATTAGGTTAGAACGGGTTTTGACATCAAACCGTTGAACTAAGCGATCGTCCAAGGGCAGAACTTTGTACTTCTTTGCTTCCTTCAGAAATAGATTTTGTAGCTGCGCTAACTTGTCAGGGTTCTGCTTTGCTAAATCGTTGGCTTCACTGAAGTCTTTGGTAATATCGTATAGTTCCCAATTATCTTCATCGAAGGTAGTTTTGGAGACACGCTCCCAAGGTAAGCGTCCATGACGGGCGGCTGCTACCCAACCTTGATCGTAAATGCCACGATTGCCAAACATCTCAAAATACTGGGTTTTGTGATGGGATGGTACAGCAGGATTATCAAAGCTATAGACAAGGCTAGTACCTTCGATGGGTTGTTGTTTTACACCGTTGACTACCTCTGGTTCTTCAATCCCCACAGCTTCCAGAATGGTAGGATAAATATCAATTACATGATGGAATTGGCTCCGCAGTCCACCACGATTTTTGATGCGTTGGCGAAGCCCGCCGGAGGCATCGCCCCAAGCCACAACTAAACCATTGCGAGTTCCGCCGAAGTGAGAAGCAATTTGTTTTGTCCATTGGAAGGGGCTATCCACAGCCCAAGCCCAAGCTGCATGAAAATGATTGAAGGTTTTTGGCCCACCTAAATCATCTAAAGCCGCGAGAACTTCTTGAGAACTTTCTGCTACGCCATTAAAGACTTTTAATTCATTAACACTACCTGTTAAGCCGCCTTCAGCACTCGCACCATTATCCCCGGCGATGAAAAAGACTAAGGTGTTATCCAATTCACCAAGTTGATCAATCGTGTCAATGACTCTACCAATTTGTGCATCGGTATGGCTGAGGAAACCTGCAAATACTTCCGCCTGACGCGCATAAACTTTCTGCTCGGTGGGAGTGAGGGAATCCCAAGCTGGGAGTTCCGCCGGGCGAGGAGTCAGCTTAGTATCGGTGGGAATTACACCAAGGGCTAGCTGACGAGCAAAGATGTCTTCGCGTAATTTATCCCAACCTCGATCGAATTTACCCTTGTACTTGTCAATCCATTCCTTGGGCGCATGGTGTGGGGCATGGGTAGCGCCAGTGGCAAAGTAGGTAAAGAAGGGTTTATCAGGAGCGATCGCTTGCTGGGTACGAATCCACTTAATCGCATGGTCTGCTAGATCAGGGGTGAGGTGATAATCAGGGCGATCGCTTGGTTTCTGAATATGTTGGGTATTTTCCACCAAAGCTGGACTCCATTGATTGGTATCACCGCCCATAAATCCATAGAAGTACTCAAAACCTAAACCTGTCGGCCAGCGATCAAATGGGCCGGCCGCACTGGTTTCATAGTCTGGGGTATTGTGCCATTTGCCAAAGGCCGCCGTGTTATATCCATAGTCTCGCAATACTTCGGCGATCGTTGCCGCACTTCTAGGTAAAATCGCAGTATAACCTGGATAGCCTGTGGCTAACTCCGTAACCACACCTGTACTTACAGAATGATGGTTGCGTCCCGTGAGCAATGCGGCTCTGGTAGGAGAGCAGAGTGCTGTAGTGTGGAATTGGTTATAACGCAATCCCCTTTCTGCTAGACGGTCTAAATTAGGCGTATCGATCAGACCGCCAAAGGTGCTGGTTTGTCCAAAACCGACATCATCAAGCAACACCAGCAAAACGTTTGGTGCATTTTCTGGAGCCTTAATGGGTTTGGGGAAGTCTGGTTGGGATTCTTGGTAAGTAATGCCAATTTTGCCTTGAAAAGATGGTTGGGGTAATGGCAATTTGTCGCCGTAGTCCGCCCAAGCAGGTAGAGGTAAGAGACTAGAAAATATTAGCGTCAGGGCTGTCAAAAAGGCGATCGCACCAGAAGTTAACTTGAGAGATACATACAAAGAATCTCTCTTGTAAGGATCAGTCAGTTGTGCCATTATTATTCCTCATCAAAGGTAGTGTGCTGGAAGCCAAATTTTTAACTAGCCGAAACCCGATATGAGTAGTTCCTGTATCGGGTGATTCTGACTCCCGCGCCGCCGGACGGAAGCGGCTACAGTAATTGGGAGCGCAGAGATATGATCCCCCCTTAATTACGTGTAACTCTGATTCATCGGGCTTTTTGGGATCAAAGCTTTGATTTAAGGCAATAGAATTAATTTGATGGGATTTGCGATCGTGTCCGACTTGAAAAAAATCAGTAGTCCATTCCCAAACATTGCCGGTCATGTCATAGAGTCCATAACCATTGGGTGCAAAAGAACCGACGGGAGCAATGCCCAAGTGACCATCGGCTTTGGTGTTGAAAAAGGGAAAAATTCCTTGCCAAGTGTTGGCTCTATGTTCAGAATATTCATTGCCCCAAGCATAGGTTGCACCATCCAAGCCACCACGGGCGGCGTATTCCCATTGAGCTTCGCTGGGTAGGGATTTTCCTGACCATTTGGCGTAGGCTAGGGCATCTTCATAAGCTATGTGGACAACTGGGTAGTTGGATTTGTTAGCGATGCCTGCGGTGGTCACTGAGCTTCTTGCCTTGAGCGTTCGCGCAGCGTCTCGTAGAGAAGCCGAAAGGTGTCGAAGTGCGGGCTGCGCCAACGCACTGTCTGGGCCAAAGGGATGTTGCCAATTCGCACCAGTAGTCCAATGCCACCAACTTAGAAAGGAAACTTGCTTGACACCTGGTTTTGCCATCTCAAATACTAGGGAACCCGGTAATCGTTGCTCATCGGGTAAATCGGGAAACTGTTCTTGAGATAAGGGACGCTCTGCAACTGTCACATATCCTGTGGCTTTGACAAATTCACCAAATTGTGCATTTGTTACCTCATATTTATCAATACAGAAGTTAGTCACCGTTACATCTCCAGGCGATCGCTCCTCCACAAAACTGGAATTATCAGACCCCATTTTGAACGTTCCTCCTGAAATCATCGCCATACCTTGGGGACAGGGATTGACTGTGGCTGCAAATGCGGTTGTATTGATGAATAAGAGTGCGATCGCTATTCCCTGAATGAATATTAGTGTGAGAAAGTAATGTTTTTTTCTATTTCTAATATTCTCAATTTTGCTACTTATAATTGAATGCCTGTAGTTCATCAATAAGATTCAACTTTGCTTAAAAATTATATTATTTTGAATTTTATATTTTAGATAAACAATCACCCTTTTATTCATATTTTTTGTCAATTTATTTTTTGCATTCATTGCCTGCGGCGGGCTACACCAACGCCGATAAATTTCGCAATAACTAATAGTTAATGACATTACTTTTTTACCCTATTGATAATATACTTTCCTTATTGACATAATGCGGCCGCCCTGAGCCACAAAAGCTAGGACAAATTGAGATAATTCTACTTTTTGAGTCATTAAATAGCTTGCTTGTAGAGAATGATGTATGGTAGGTTCCTACTTAGACTGATTACGGTAACTCTATCAATATACCGTAGTTTATCTCATAACTCAATCACCAAAATCAGCAAATTAATTAAAAGCTGAATACAGGTAATGTGGGGAAACATATTCTTTACGTTGATGGTAATGCGATCGCACCCCAAAAAGTAAAACGTATTGTCCAAGTTATCGAATCAGTGGTGCAGAAATTCTGGTTGATGGTGGTAGTACCCCTGGTATTTAGGGACATCCAGGATTTACGAATTAATCCTAGCTCTCGCAAGTAACTTGCTTTTTGTCTTGATTTGTGACAAATTACTCTATATAAATAGCATATACCTATCGACTTACTGTAGTTTAAATGATTGATTCTATCGCGACTAGGGTAACTAGGTAGGAATTTAGCTTTTGGTTTGCTAATCAAGTGATCGCCCACATAAACTAGAAATGAGCCAAATTGTAGAAGAAGTTCTGGCAGCTAATCTTAGTTACACTGATAAATTCGGTGATAAAGGTAGTCTCACTATACCCCCATCTCGTCGGTTTGCAATTCTCACGTGCATGGATGCTCGACTTGACCCAGCTAAATTTGCTGGACTAGTTGAAGGAGATGCCCATGTAATTCGCAATGCAGGGGGACGTGCTAGCGATGATGCGATTCGCTCTTTAGTAATTTCTTACAAATTACTTGGTACGCGTGAATGGTTTGTAATTCATCACACTAATTGCGGGATGGAAACCTTCACTAATGAAATCATCAGCAATTTACTTTCTAGTAGCCTCAAAACAGCCAAGCTAAATGAAATAGGTTGGTCAGATATTGGATATGGGTCGGGATCAAGCGAAGGCAAGTTTATCAATTGGTTGACTATTGATGACCAAGCCAAAAGCGTTTATACAGATGTACAACGGATTCGTTTGCATCCATTAGTTCCAAATGAAATTCCTATCTATGGCTATATCTACGATGTCAAAACAGGGCAATTGATTGAAGTTCCTGAAGCTACTAAGCTTGGTCAAGCTGCGTAGTTTTATCGTGTAACGTAAAAGTAGTATTTAATGAAGTAGCTATTTGTGTAAAAACCTCCTTTGCTAGTGAAGCGTATTCGCTCATTGCAATCGGATTTCCAGTATCACTACCGCTACAAATGCGGGAATCAATGGGAATTTGTCCCAAGAGAGGTGCTTGTAATTCTGCAGCTAGTTGTTCGCCGCCACCACTACCAAAAATTGGTGTGCGTGAACCACAATCACGGCAAATTAAATAACTCATATTTTCAATAATGCCAAGGACAGGAACACCCACTTGGCGAAACATATATATATTACGTCGTACATCTGCAACAGCCACTTGTTGAGGAGTTGTCACTAAAATGACTCCACAAATTGGGCTTTCTTGGATAATTGTAATTTGAGCATCACCTGTACCGGGAGGTAAATCTATCAATAAATAATCTAATTCACCCCATTCCACATCTTGCAAAAATTGCGTGATAATTTTATGCAATACAGGCCCCCGCCATGCCAAAGGACGATTTGCTTCTGCAAGTAAACCCACTGACATTATTTTTATTCCCTGAACTTCTAGAGGTAAAAACTTATCACCTGTGGGAGTATTAATCACTTGAATATCAGCTTTCCCTAAACCCAACATCTGGGGAACATTGGGGCCATAAACATCAGCATCTAATAATCCTACTTTTGCACCTTGTAATTTTAAAGCTGCGGCTATATTAACGGCTGTTGTAGATTTGCCTACACCACCTTTACCACTAGAAACTGCAATAGTTGTTTTAACACCAGAAATTGTACAAATTTGAATATAAGTTTTTTTACACCAAGATAGAGATGATAATTTAGATTGAATTTCTGGCTGTAATTGGTGCTGATGAGAACCAATATATAAACGTAAGTAAATATAGTCATCAACTATGCGTAAGTTTCGTATCATTCCCAAACTAACGATGTCATTTTTTAAGATAGGTTCGATAACCTGTTTGAGGAGTTGGACTACTTGTTGCTGATGGAAATTATCCTTTGATTGCATCATTATTGTCAATTCACTTAACCCAATACGACTTTTTTATCTGTTTGAATCTTCTGAATTGCCCGTTGCGCTTGGATAGACACTTCTTTGTCAGGGTCATCTAAGGCTTGTTGTAGGGGGTTAATAACGTCGGGATGAGCTAAATTTCCAAGTGCGATCACAGCTTCTTTGCGGACATCTGCATATTCATCTGTTAATGCTTGAATTAATCTCGGCATAACTTGAATATCTGAAATTTTTTGTAAAGCTTGTGCTGCTGATTTCCGCACTTGCCAATGTTCATCATTTAAAGCTATTTCTAATGCTGAAATTGCTTGATTATTTGCATGAATAGCCAGAGATTTAGCTGCATTACGGCGAACTTGCCAGTCACTATCATTTGTAAGTGCTTGACAAAGTATTGTAATCACTTCTGCATCTTGTAAATGTTCTAAAGTTAAAGCAGTAGCACGACGTACACTTGCTTCTTGATCAAAGATTAAATTTAAAGCTTGTGGACATTTTTCTAGTTTATTTATATATCGCAGTGTCGTAATAGCTGCTTCTCTTAACTCAGGATTTTTTGATTCTAAAAATGGTAAAATTTCGGGTAAAGATTGAATGTCATGTATCTTCCGCAAAAGCACTAAAATATTTAATTGAATATTTACATCATTACTTTGGAGTTTATCTAGTAAAAGTAACAATTCATCTTGTGTAACTAACTCGTTTAATGCTGATGCGGCTTCAGTGCGAATATCTGTATCTGCTGAACCGAGGCATTCAACTAAGGCAAGGATGGCAACAGGATTAGCAATTTCCCAAAGGGCAGATATTGCTATTTTTTGAACAGTAATATGTTCGTCTTTTAAAGCTATAATTAAACCATCGATTGTTTCGTCATCGCCTAAATGTTGCAAGGTTTTGACAGCTACTATACGATCATTTACGTCAGGCGATCGCAACATTTCTAGCCAATGTTTGAGGTCATCATTCATTAATTTTTACCACAAATAGTTAACGTAACAAAAAGGGAATTTGTACTGTAATTGCATTGGTTGGACATTCTTTTTCACAAGGTAGACAAAACCAACACTCATCATATTTCATGTATGCTTTGCCTGTTTCTGGATTTTTCGCCAATACATCTAAGGGACAAACTTCAATACAAGCTGTGCATTTTTCTAAACATTTTGATTCATCAACGATCACAGGAACATCTATTCTTTGATTGATTAAAGCCATAATAAAATAACTCCATGATTTTGTACTGAAACTGCTAATCGGTAAAATAAATGGTGTAAGCTTGCATGAATTATCTCACGATTGTAGGTTGTTTAGATGCATACGATGTAGTTCATTCAAATATTTAAATCGCAGACGATCAGTAAGCAGAAGGTGAGTGGCAAATATATTAATTAACTGCATGTTTTTCACTAAAGCAATTCTTTATAAAAAGTTAATGATTGCTTGATATTGGTATAATCAATTTTTTCATAAAACAAGTGAGCTTCTTTGCGTTTAATATTAGAACGTAATAAAACACTATCACATCCAGCCAGAAAAGCCCACTGTTCAATTTGCTGCATCAAAAAACGTCCAATTCCACTATGACGATAATCTTTATCTACAACTAATCCCAAAATAATCGCTGGAGTTGGAATAACTATTGAGTCACAAATATGAGCGTGCGCCCAAGCTATTACATATTCATCTTCTAAAGTGGCAACATACACAATATGAGCATCGTTATTTTTAATTTTAGTAAGGCGCTGCTCTATTTGTTGATTTGTCACAGAATATTCAAGTTGTTCGCAAAGACTAGCAATTCTATCTACATCTTTAATCTCAGCTTGTCTAATTTTAATTTTCTCACTTACACTAACTTTGTTTATCATAATTTAATTTTAAATTACAATTATTTAGTTATCCAGCGTTGCACGGATAAAACGATAGCCTATATCAATCTCTGTCAAATTGTGAATATCACCATATTTTTTCCTCCATTTTCCACTACTTAAATCTGCTGCAAGTAACTTTACTCCTTGCTCTGCTAAATCTTGATTAGCTAAAGCAAAAGATGATATTCCTGCACGTACTTCTGGTTGAAGATATAACTCTGGTCGTCTCCAGCCTGCTGCTGCGAATAAATCAGATAAATCGTATGGTAACAAAAGGGGTATGGCTTCAACACGCCTTTTAGTATTACTCTGAATTAAATTAACCTGTTCGTTAAGTGCTAAAAATCGTAACGCATCTTCCCACAAAAACGGAAAATAATCATAAAGCCATATCTTCTGAGCTAATCTAATATCAAAAGTTAACAAAATTATTGCCCCATCTCTAATTATTCTGTGCATTTCCTGAAAAGCTTTTTCGAGATAAGAAAAGTGATGAATTGCCAGGATACTTACAACAGCATCAACAGAGTTATCTAATAGAGGTAAATTTTCTGCATAGCCAGTAAACCACTTAATTTTCTGATGTTTTACTGCTTGTTTTTGCATAACTACAGAAGGTTCAACAGCATTAACAATAAATCCTTTATTAGCTAAGGCTAAACTGTAACCACCAGTACCAGCGCCGATATCAGCAATAATGCTACCTTTGGGTAAATTGAGTAAATCAATTATTTTATTGACAATACGGATATCAGGAACGCGAGTTTTTGAGTATTGTTGACCAATTGAATTATATATAGACATATTATAAAATTCCTCAAAATAATTTAAAACAAACTATTTAAAATTTAACTTTAGATTAATAAAGAAAAAATCTGTTATTTAAAAAAATCTAGCAAATTTAAGAGTTCACTTATCATAAACTTTGGTTTTGCTTCTTGTGGTAAATTTTGATTTTTTCTGTTGTAATAGCAAAAATCCATTTTGACTAGGCTGACTCGGATTCCAAGTTGTTTTAACTCTTGGATAATTGGTTTGAGCCAAAAGCCATTTGTAGCCAAATCCTATCCGTGGTCTGAGGTAAAAGCGTCAGGTGCATCAGGAACTAAAGTACATTGCGTTGGCTTTACATCTCGTATTATGTTTAAAAATTGAGATGATGGATTACCTTCTATATTGAACTCAACAGTTAGCATTTCTGCCAATTCATAAACATCTTTAGATTTGATATGTTGTTCATCTGGACGTGGGTGAACTGTAATTCCATGTGCGCCTGCTTGAATGCAAGTAGAAGCTGCCTTGATTACGCTTGGTATACCAAAATTTCGAGAATTTCTGAGTAGAGCAACTTTGTTAAGATTAACACTGAGATTTATCATGAGATTAAATATATTACCTGACAGCTACATTGTATAATTCTTTGGCTGTATCTACCTCCACAATGTAAGGATCTACAGGACGCTTAAACAATATCATTTGTCCTGATTCATCTTTCTTTAAGTTGACATGACAAAACCATTCATCATCATTCTTTTCGGGGTAATCTAAACGGTAATGATAAAGTCCCCAACGAGTTTCTTGACGATATAATGATGCTCTGGCTGCCATTTCTGCACAGTCTCGAATAAAATGTACTTCTATACAACGCATTAATTCATGGGGGTCACGAGCGCCCATTACATCTAATGTTTGTTGATATTGAACAAAATGTTTCAAGCCAATATCAATTTTGTTACCTGTTTTTGGTGGTTGCAGATAATCATTAACTAAGCGTCTTAATTTATATTCGACTTGGGTATGAGGTACACCATTAGGACGAGTTAAAGGTGCATAAATTCTGTATTTTTCAGCTTCTAAAAAATCTGGATCTGGCTCGATAAAATCTAAATATTGGATATATTCAATAGCATGAGTTCCGGCTATCCGACCGAAAACAAATGCCCCAATCATATAATTATGGGGAACGCTGGCCATATCTCCGGCTGCATATAAACCTGGGATGGTTGTTTGAGCGTTTTCATTCACCCACACACCAGAAGCACTATGACCACTACATAAGCCTATTTCTGAAATGTGCATCTCTACGCCGTGAGTGCGGTAATCTTCATTTCTACCTTGATGAAAACGTTCTCTACTCGGTCGTTCATTCGCCCAAAGTATGGATTCAATCTCAGCGATTGTATCTTCATCAAGATGGGTCATTTTCAATTGGACTGGCCCTTTCCCAGAATTTAATTCTTTCCAGATTTCCAACATCATTTGACCACTCCAATAGTCACAGCTAATGAAGCGATTCCCTTCGGCGTTAGCAGTATGAGCGCCAAAAGGCCCGGCGACATAAGCACAGGCGGGGCCGTTATAATCTTTGATTAAAGGATTAACTTGAAAGCATTCAATATTACTAAGTTCTGCACCTGCATGATAAGCCATTGAATAGCCATCTCCGGCATTAGTAGGATTTTCATAAGTGCCGTAGAGATAGCCGGAAGCAGGTAATCCTAATCTGCCACAAGCACCTGTACATAAGATAACGGCTTTAGCTTGAATGATAATATAATCTCCGTTTCTGACATCAAATCCCACCGCACCAATAGCACGTCCTGCTTTGACTAAGACGCGGGTTGCCATGACGCGATTTGTCACTTTGACTTTGTGGCGTTTGACTTGGCGGGTGAGAATTGTTTTGAGGTCTTTTCCTTCTGGCATGGGTAAGACATATTTACCTACACGATGCACTTGTTTTAAGTCATAGTTGCCCTGGGCATCTTTTTGAAATTTCACACCCCAACTTTCTAATTCTTGGATAACTTCATAACCTAATTTGCCTGTTTGATATACGGCTTTTTGGTTGACAATGCCATCGTTAGCTAGGGTAATTTCGCGGACGTATTGTTCTGGTGTGGAATGGCCGGGAATGACTGCGGTATTCACGCCATCCATACCCATTGCGATCGCACCACTCCGTCGGATGTTAGCCTTTTCTAAAATCAGCACCTCTGCATCGGAATTCGCTTGTTTGGCTTTAATTCCAGCCATTGTCCCGGCTGTACCGCCACCGATGACAAGTACATCAGTTTTTATCTGTTGAGTATTGATGTCCATAAGCTTTTGGGAGTGGGGAGTAGGGAGTGGAGAGGAACTTTTAGGATTTATTACCGTTCCAAACGATATCTTTGACTTGGATTTGCTTGGGAACTAGCTTGATTTTGTGAAAAGTATCGGCAATGTTTTGTTGTTGAGCGATTACTTCATCTGTAATCGGAAAAACGCCATACTTCCGGCGTTTTTCAGCAATTTCTAATGCTGCTGCGGGAATACCTAACTCTGGTTCTAAAAACTTGGCAACTTCTTCTGGATTATTTGTTGCCCATTTGTCTACAATGCTTACTTCATCTAACAGGGTTTTCAATAAATCTGGATGAGAATTAACAAACTCTTGACGCGCAAGATAGTAACCCCGATTCGGTGCTAAATTTGTCGCGTCTGTTAATGTCCTAACCTTTGTGTCGTGTTCAACTGCTGTTAGGTAAGGATCCCAAATTGCCCAAGCATCAACGTTACCACCAGTAAATGCTGCACGGGCATCTGCTGGTGTTAGATGTGCTGGTTGAATGTCACTATACTTTAATCCGGCAGCTTCTACAGCTTTGACAACAAGATAGTTAGTGTTCGAGCCTTTAGCAAAGGCTATTCTTTTCCCTTTAAGGTCAGCAACCGTTTTAATTGGTGAATCTTTCCGTACAATAATTGCTTCAGCTTTAGGACTCCAAGGATCATAAGCAACATAAAGCAAAGGAGTACCGGAGGCTTGGGCAAATATTGGTGGTGATTCACCTGTATAGCCAAAGTCAATACTACCTACATTCATCGCTTCTAGCATGGGTGGGCCTGCGGGAAATTCTGCCCATGTCACCGAAGCACCACCCGCAGCTAAAGTTTGCTCTAAATTGCCTCGGTTTTTGAGAGCATTAAGAATAGTCGCCGCTTTTTGATAGCCGATACGAACTACCACACCTTGATTTACTGTCCGTGTTGCTACAGAGTTACCTGTATTGTTGGCAGAACACGCAGATATCACAAGAGTCAAACTTAACCCACAGGTAAAGAATAAGGCAAATATCCCAATTCTGGATATTTCATAATTCTGAAGAAAGCTGCTGACAATCTTCATCAGTCGATTTAATAAATATTTAGTAAACATAGGCGTATTAAAATACAAGCAACGTAATATTACGATAAATCGAGCAATTTACCGTATTTTACTTATAGAATATTCACATAGATAAGCCGCAAATGCAAGATCCGAAAAAGTATGCCTACGGGTAAAACACTTAACCTGATACAAAGTTTGTATGATTATCTGTCGTCTCCAACAAAAATGGTAGGCAGCCAGGATTAGCAGGGGTCACTTTTAGAGCATACTTTAAAGACACAAGTAAACCAGGGTCAGAGCAAACTTGTTTAGCGATCAATCCAACGGCTTACTGCTGGCAATTGTGCAGAGAACCATAGCGCACCTAAAATATTTAGACTGCCACAGACAATCAAGGCATTAGTCGCACCAAAATTATGTGCCAAAGTTCCAGCCAACAGATTCCCAAAGGGCATCATACCCACCATTGCTAGGGCATAAAAACTCATCACCCGTCCGCGCTTATCCTCGGCAACTAGGGTTTGGATAATCATATTACTACTGGTAATCAGGAGGATGGAAAAGCAGCCTGTAAACACCAGTATGATTATAGATAATCCAACTTGACGCGATAGTGAGAAGGAGATCAAACTTATCCCGATCAAGACTTGAGCGACTACAATCAAACGCTCTAAGCCCGCAATCCCTCGTCTAACACTCAGATACAAACAAGCAAACAACGAGCCAATCGGCGCTGAGGTGCTGAGGTGAGCCATCGTAGTTGCATCCCCATTTAAAATCTTAGCCGCGAAGACGGGCATGAGCGCGACATGAGACATCCCGACTAAACCTTGTAACGCCAGTATTAATAAAATTGCTCTAATCGGCTGAAATTTGGAGACATATTCAAAGCCCTCCCGCAATTTCTGCAAAGTATCGTTAAGGCTCGTAAGGATCTGCGTGGGTCGGACTTTCAGCCGCATTGCTAGCAGGGTAAAGATGGCAGGAATATAGCTGAGAGTATCGTAGAGAAAACAATATTTCACCCCTAGCGTCGCAATCAAAATCCCGCCCATAGCTGGCCCCAATACCAGGGAGGAACTTAACATCACTGAATTCAAGGCGATCGCATTACTCCAATCAGCGCGATCATCTACGGTTTCGGTGACGATTGTATGACGCACAGGCATATCTAATCCTTTGAGAAAACCATTGAGAACACTCAATACCAATAAGATGGGAAACGTCATCGAATTCCTAAAGGTAAGAATCGTTAAAGCCAGGGAAACGCTAATTCCCAATATCTGCACTAGCATTAACAAATCACGACGACTCCAGCGATCTGACAATACGCCCGAAAACGGAATCACTAATAACGTAGGTAAAAATTGCACAAAGCCTGCAACTCCCAACAACCAAGCCGATTTAGTCAAATCGTATACCAGCCAAGGAATAGTTAACTGCTGGGTCATAAATGTCCCAGACATTGATAGTAACTGTCCCCCAAAAAACAGGCGAAAATTACGCCAGCGAAAGGCGGGTAAATATTGGTAAATGATATTACTTATGCGATCGCCTAGTTGTCTATTCCAAATTTTCATTAGCGAAATTATACTATGTTATCCTAAAAATTAGCTTAACTAATAATTAGGGTAGCTAAGTAGCTTATGGCGATTTTCCAGAGTTTGATTCAGATGGTGGTGTTCACACTCGTCCGTTTCTTTGGGAGTTTTGCGATTAAGTGAAAGCAAAATTCTTAAGGAAGTGATCGTAGCTACTAAAATAATACACTAAATTGATAGATTTAAAGTAGTATAAAGTTGCTATATTTTTAGACTGCTGGAATAACGAGAAGTTTGTAGCGCTTCATCTGTTAAAGTGCGATCGCCATATCCGTCTTTTGCTTATTCATGCAGTGCGTGCTGCCAACTTATATACATAGCGGTCTAAGTCTAGTCCTGCCAATCGGTTTTGGCCATGGTGATATGTGGAGTTCGTTTGTGATGGAATGATAAAATCTGTTGATTAGCACATTTGAAAGTGATCGCTTGTCGTTTAGAATGCAGGGGCGATCGTGCCTTTGTAGCTGGCTCACCCCAAAGCCTTAACTTTCATCAATACCATATTCAAGCTCAATCAAACTCAACAGTTTCTCCTCCACAGCAGTCAAATAGGGACGCTTCAATTCCCCCAGATGCTTCAATACAGCACGCACAGCTTCTTCCAAGCTCTCGTTTTCCCCTAACCTGCTGATGCGATCGCTGATTAATTGCATCTGCTGACATTCCGAATCCAGGTAGTTCAGTGGCTTGAGGTGGTCGATTCTCACGGTGTATTCTCCATCCCATGCCACAACATTACAACTGAATTCGCCCAGATGGTTGATAATAATGCACCAACACCCACCCTTGCCCCTCAATTCCGGGTTGTCCTTGGCAAGGATTTGGCAGACTTCACCAATTTGGTAGGTGTTTGGTATTTTCGTCTTTTTGATAATACGCTGCATTACGTCTTTGACGATTCTACCTGTGGGAACTTTAGCGCCAGCCTCCTCCACTGCCATTAGCCATACTTCTTGCTGTTCCTGGGGTTTAAGCTTTGTCATGGGTCGAACTTGCCCCTCTGCTGTTGGGAAAATGTCCACAATTTGTGGACATTTTTGCAGATTTTCCAAAACAATTGCTGCATCGATTAGCTGATAAGAACGGGAATGATTGTAGCCAAATCTATCCAAACAGTACTCATCAAAGGTTTTATGTGTAGAGCGATATAATCTGCGATCGCGTAATTCTATCAAAGCTTTGCCTGCTTCAACAAATGCCCGTTCTACTTTCTGCTCTAGGTGCAGGCGATCGCTTTGTTCTTCTTCGGTCAACTCTGGAACTTCAACAGCAGTAACAGTGATTGTTGCTGTAGCTGGGTTTTCTTCTTGCCAGATATCTCCTTGGGCAAGGTCATCGAGTAGTCTGCTGTCACTGGATGCACTAGAGGTGGGTTTTTTGCGCTTCTGGGGTGGTTTGTTCATCAGCGTGAGGTAGTTGGTGGGGCTAGCAAAAGACGAGCGCCAGTCCTGGAAAAAGAGTTTAGTGGCTTTAAATTAGTGAGGGTTGAATTGTTTCCTGATTTGTTCTTCCTGCCTCCTGCCTCCTACCTCTTTCAAAAGGGGTTGTTTAGCTAAATTCTCTAAATCTACCGATTTAAGCAAATTCATCCACTCCACCGCTAGAGTTGGATCTTGAGGTTTGGTAAGACGTAATTCAGCCAGAGTAGTTAAGGCATCGTACCAAATACCATTCTCAGCATAGAGCTTTACCTGTTGCTGAGGAGTTGCTTGCTTCGAGTTATCTACTAATTTAGGATTTAGATTAACCCGTTGCACCCATCCTTCCACATACTCCCGTTCTGGAGGTTGTTGTGGGTTGCAAATGATTTTTATCTTAAAAAACCAGTGATACATCTTGTCTACTTGCAATGAGGGAGTAGTTGCGCTTAAGGGAATGCTAATAATTCCTGGTATTTCTGGTATTGTTACTATTGTTCGGAAAAGAGATTGACTTAGTTTACTTGACTCATCTTTGAGAACAAATTCAATGGAATGAATTGTAGATTTTTTATAGGGCACATAAAACCAAAAAGTTGGATATTCCTCAGTTGTCAACCCCCAAACTTTAGTAACAGAAACTGCTTTTATTTGTCCTTGCTTTAGTATCTGTTTATATAAAGGTACAAGTGCAATTACAGACTGATTACTAATACCACAACCACGACAGCTCCTCCACGATCGCCTGTTGCACCCCTGTCTGGAGGAGGTGGAGGAGGCGAAAATGTAACAGGAACGGCAGTTACCAGTTAGTTATAGCGGTTCTCGTTTACGTGAGGTACAGCACGGTATGCCGTGCCCCTACTTTCTACGACTACTTTTGGTTTTTATACACCTGCGTGAAAAAAATTTTGCAAATTTGTCCAATGGTTCTCTCTTAAAACCGCAATATCTCTCGGTCATAATCTTTCGGTGCGGGTTCTATTTCCCAAACCAATCCTTCTCCTAGTTCCAAAATTACTTCCAAATACAACATATCTACAGGAGTTGTTGCCGCATCTTCATTGTTCTCAAAAGCTTGTAAGTCTTCCGTTAGTAGTCGCAGCTTAAACCCAGCAGGAATTTGACCACCAGGAGTTGCACTTCGCAATTCAAAGCGCCAAACATAGTCCTCAGAAGCGCTTTTTGGGAAAACACGTAACTCGTATGTATGCTCTGCAACTATTATTTGCCGAGATAAGCCTATAACTGCTTCTGCACTCCGCATTCTGGCAGCCACCACGACGAATTCTCTTTTTTCCCATCCCCACTGTTGAGTAAAATTGGCTACTCCTGTCTGCAACCATTGCGGAATTGACCACTGTATGAGTAAACCCTGACGCAGTTCATACAATTTTTTTCGCCAACCGCTATGTGCTAGGAGCGCACCCCAGAGTGAAAATGGAACTGCCAAACGCGGGAATTTCACATTGGGATCGCCTAACCTTTCTAAAAGGTTTTCTGCCTGGGTTTTGGCAATAGGATTTAAAGGTGCAATCTCGGCGCGTAAGGCTTCTGGATGATTAAGTTGGCGTGTAACCCACAGCACATTGATATCTGAAATTAAATCTTTACTTTCCAAGCTGTAAGTCCGATCTCCAGCATCATAAACCCCTTTTGTTTTCAGAATTTGATGGGTTGTGTAGCCAAAAATCTTCAGCCAGCCATCATCGCAATTGACCTGTACTGTTACGTAATAGTCAGCAACCCACTCTGGAATATCTACCCATTCCTGCGGTACACACAACTCATCGTCATCCATAGCGAAGGTGGGAATTAATACAAGGCGATCGCTATCAAAAGTAACAGCTGTGCCATTGACTACTTCCCAAAAACTTGGCAATGCCGCACTGTTAGGAAAAACCCTGGCGGTGGGGGCAATTTCCTCTTTGAACCAAGGCAAAAATGCTTGTAAGCATTTTTGATTTATCCACTCACGTTGACAAGCACCAGCTGTTGAGTATAGTTGTTCTTGCTCCTCTAAAGATTGAGGAATTTCTAGGTATAACTGCTGTGAATCAATGGTGAATGGGGGAGGTGCGTTCAACATAAATAATTTGAGAATGGCTCCATATAAAGACCATATTAAAGAGTTAAATTATTTCTTGTCTCCTGATTGGATCTGGGTATGGCTATATTGAGCTTTGAGCCATTCCTCTAAGCTTGTGCTTATAGTATCTATTACGTTGGATTTAAGGGAAATATGCAAGGTATTTTGACTCCACTGGGTTAAAGTTAACAGCAATGACTTTTTAATGCTGCTAAGGCGACCGGAAACAGTATATTGCTTAATTTCTAACTGTGCAGCAATTTCTGTTTGAGTAAGTTGCTGACCGTAGTAAACTTGTAGTAGTTGTTGTGACTTTTGATCCATTGTAGCGATCACTTGGGACAAAACTTGGTTTAACTGAGCTTGCTGCGATCGCATATTCGCAGCATCTTCCTGCTCAATAATTTCTGTGAGTAAAGATGTTTGCAAATCTACAAGCAATATATCTAATAAATTACCCTCATCTTCTTTCAGGGGAGCGTCTGCGGAAATAACCTTAGGATAGAGGAAAGTACGGGCAGCTTTACCAGAAGATAATAGCCAGCTTTCTATGGTTTGTTGGTTGACTGCAAGAGTGGGTGAACTCAATCGGCTTAAACGTTCTGCATTATAAACATTAGTAATAGCCTCCCAAGTTAGAGCATCTGGTTTGGTAAGCTGGCGAATTTTTGTGTTGTCACCCGTGTAGAGTTCCTTAAAGCATTCCCAGGCTAAAACATAACTCTCAATAATTTGAGCGTTAAATCCTGCATTTTGTAATGACTGCACTAATCGTTTGCGGCTGAGTTTATGCAATAATGCCCAGTCTGAGCAAATCTCTGTTTCCCGACGTAAGCGCAGTATATCCTTGATAATCGATTCAAAAACTAATTCTGCATAAGCTTTTAAATGTGAACTGTATTGAGGATTGAAAGTTTTGAGGATTTTGGGAATATGAGCGATCGCCATCTGAAAACAGTCTGCTAGAGATGATTGTGTGGAAAATTTCAGGGCGAATTTTCTTGCAGTCCAATAGCACACCTCTTGTAAGTAAGCAGAAATATGCACCAGTGCCACAGCACTAGATTGACTCTGCCAAACTTTATACCAGTAAATCGCCCAAAACCTATCTGATTCCTCAGTTGACAACTCCTTTAGGCAAACTTTCATACTGCGTCGTAGTTTAGGGTCAAAAGGTTAGTTTGAAACAATCCCGTCAAGTATTACAGCAAAGTTTAGAAATTGCCCAAGAATTGGATTCTCGCCAGGATGTGAGCGCTGCTTTGTTCAGTTTAGGCAACACTGCACAAGTACAGCAAAATTTGAAAGGGGCAATAGAGTTTTATCAGCAAGCTGCTGCGATCACTCCTAACCCGATTAGCAAAAGACCTATCCTTAATATAAATCTTTGTGGGATAATGAAAGAATAATTAAAGAATACATATATTGAATAATGACAAGCCCTTTGGCAAGAATCGAATCACATCCGCAAGAAGCAAAGCGACTAATTGGTATTGATTATGAGCAATTTTTAGCATTAGTAAATTTGGCGGAAAAACGTCATTTAGAAAAACGTGCAGAAATTGAAAGGAATAAAACTCGTATTATTGCTCCTGGTGGTGGACGGAAAGCGGAGATATCTTCAAAATAAGGGGTTTGCTTATGCCTAGTTTATCTTCGGCAAAAACCGATTTTTGAAATACTAGGCTTACTCTTTGACGTTTCTAAAACGAAAGCGAATGATGCCTTTAATTATTAGGTAGAAATTTTCAGAGATATCTTACCAGCATCTCAAATAGAAGAAGTAGAAGGAAATAGTGAAAAATATCTTGAGTTGCGTCGAATACTTGGTGAATACGAATTAATTGTGGATAGTGCAGAACAAGCCATAGCAAGACCTATAGACTATGAAAAACAGAAACAATACTATTCGGGAAAGAAAAAGATGCATACTTTAAAAAATCAGTTTATTGTGCTACCCAATGGCAAAGATATTGTTGATGTATGTGTTGGAAAATTAGGTAAAACAAGCGACATAGGTTTATTTCGAGAAACCCGGTATAAATTCGATAACAAGCAAAAATTTATTGGTGACAAAGCTGATATCGGAGAAAATGCAATTACCACCCCATATAAAAAACCAAAAAATTCTGAGATTTCACAACTACAAAAATTAGATAATAAACAATTATCGTCACGGAGAATTAGTGTTGAACACATGATATGCCGAGTGAAAATATTTAGAGTAGCGAGTGAGAAATTTCCTTGATTTTGCCATCGCTATAGTCAAGTAATAATGGCAGTTTGTGGACTTGTCAGATTAAGACTTAATTGCTCATGTTTATTATCTTTTAATACTTGAGTTTATCTGAAAAAAATCGGATTTGATTTTTGTATTTTTCCCGCCCTAACTGATGATTTAGCCCAAATTCTTCCCTCAAAGCCTTATTGTTACGTCCATTAAGTGCTTACGATCGCACTCCAATTATAGTCGCTTAAACCATTGTATAGTAAGCATTTCGCATTTGCGGATAAGTCTAGTAGTTATTTACCAGTAAGTTATGACTCTTTTTTTACCATAAATTATTTCCCTAATATATCTTGTCTGTGATTTTTGATTGCTAAATGTTCTCTCAAATTTACACCACTTGTTTGCCCTAACGCTTTGTCCTGCTGGTAGCCAGACTCCATGATGACAACGAAATTGACACCACATAACCTAAGTTATCTTCAGCAATTTTTCTAATAAATTGGCTACTTTCACCATATAAACTATCAGCCAATACTAATTTAATATTGAACCCTGCTTCCATTAATTCTGTAATTATCTCTGATGCTAGCTCTATTTTAGTTTTATATTTATTTGACTCCTTTAATGTTCATTTGGTTTGAAATACTTTGACGATTAAGGGAAAACTTATATTAGCAGAAACTCCATAAGCATTAACTGAAACTATTCTATTATCTACTTTTCCTACACTTCCTAAATACTGTCTAGATACATAATCAGTCTTTTTACCTTTTTTTCTATCTCTTGTTTCATCTATTACTAATGTAATTACCCGACCATCTAATTGTTTCTTTAACTTCTTTAATATTCGTTGTTTTAATTTATTTACTGACCAATCTGAATTTGCTAAAGAATGGTGTAATGACTTTGCTGAATTTATGCTCACTACCTTTGCTATCTCTGGTAACGATTTTCGTTTTATCGTTGATATTATCCCCATGTGTAAATATTTGAAACACTCATAATTCCTTACTTCTTTAAATAAGTCTTTATCCTCTGCACAATATTCATCTACGATCGCAACTGTTGGGTGAGCGTCTCTCGCCAAATGCTTTAGGATTTGTAATTCTACATCCATTGCCCTGCTTACCTGAAGAGAGTTTTTTCTTTTGATTCTTTTATTCAGAATACCCGGAAAGTGACAGAAGAGGGATATAAGCTTTGGCGTGTAAAAATTCACCGTTAGTTGCCCCATACAGTCTGACCAGGATATGGTCTTATTGGAGATATTCAATCATCCGGTCAATCTGCTGTTTATAACCTGCTTTAAAGTCCTCCTCTAGCTCCTTCTGGATGTCACGGCGGAAGTAACAGATTAGGTCGATGCGATCACTCTCTGCTGGTCTAATAATGGGGTCGCGCCCAATGAGTAATCAGCAGATGCCCACTGGAAGAAATTAAGCGATCGCATCCCCCTTTCCACATCAGTAGCAAACTTAGTCAACTCAGCCAACTTATCAGCAATGTGTTGACGTTCCTTTTCCTGAGCCTTGCTGACTTTTCCCTTCATCAGCTTAATTTTGCTTTCTAATTCCCTCTGCTTCCCGAACCCAAAGAAACGACGGTCAGCGATCGCAACTCGAAACACGTTCTTCTCAGCTTCTATAATCCTGTCCCTGAGTGCCTTGCGTTCTTCAGCGTGAGCCTCAAAGTACTGGTGTTGCAAGTCTATTAAAGGTTGAATAGCTGCCTGTACAGGTAGTTATTCAACTCAAGCTGCTGCTTATCTTTGGTGAGGTCAGGAATTAACTGCTCACCTTGAATAGTAGAAATGAGCGAATCGCCGCACATCAACTTGTAATCTAGGTTGGGCTGTTAGATCGGACTTTAATTCTCATTTCTGGAGCTAGATTCTCAATAAAAACAGTTATTTAGCTGCGATCGCACCCCTAAATAAGTGATTTAGCACCCGAATTTTAAACACCTCACAAAATCGCATTGCTCCCCCCACCTACTTAAACAGATTACCAATCTTACTGATGAACGACGATGGATTCTTCAATTTCTCGGTGCCCCTTGCCAAAAATATTATCTCCTGACCTGAGACACCTGCAGAATGTGGGTTGTTATTGTACTTCATGAACCTGCAAGATGCTGTATTTCAGTGACATTTACCTAAAGCCAATTCCCCACTAAAACATAGGGTGCCCAATAAAATGGATGTTCTTTATCCTTCAAAACAAACTCTTGAGCACGACGTAGGGCTTCTGCTTTACTTAAATTGGGATCTTGTGTTAACTGTCGATAGAATTCACTCATCAGAACAGAGGTAGATTTATCGTCTACTTGCCACAGTGAAGCCAAGGTACTGCGTGCGCCGGAACGCACAGCGACACCAGCAAGTCCCAAAGCAGCACGCTTATCTCCAGTCGCTGTTTCACAAGCACTGAGGACAAGTAATTCAATTGGAGGAGGTACGCGATTGGAGCGCCCTACCGCTTGTTCTCTAGTCTCTAGTATTTCACGCAACTGTTTAATTTTAATCTTGTCATTCCAAGCAAGAATATATGTATCTTCGAGTTTAGAACTAAATTTGCCGTGAGTTGCTAAGTGAACCACGGGAAAAGAAACTGTACTGACTTGCTGTTCAATGTTGATACTAGTAAAAGCTTTATTGATGAGTTGTTTAGAAGGAATAATAGACTCTATTTGCTGCAATTCAGTGGCGACATTTGATAGAGAACTAAAGCCGAGGCGAGATTCTGTTAATCCGGCGATTAATGCTTCCAATGGTCTCCGTTTTTGTTTGGGTGCTAGCAGTTGCAAACCAGGCGAGAGGGCGATACTATATTTTTCTATCAAATATTGTTTGCCGTCGTAAAGCGCAGCCATTGGGATATTCTGCAACGAACCATCCATCACAAAGACTAGATTTTTGACATTGCTTTGCTCCAAGTCTGCAATGGCAGGTTTCATAATCCAGTTATATATTTCTTGGGAAAGGTCTTCGCGATCGCGAAATGTATAGCGTTGTTCTAGTTTTTGTCGCAGTGCTTCTAAAGTGTTTTCTACTTCAACTTTGGGTTTGTAAGTCGTGTAATGCCGTAATTCTTGAGAATGCGGTAATTTGACAATTATTTCGATGCGGTCTGCTAAAATAATTGAGTAAAAAACTGCTGTCACTGGATTAGCATTGTCCACTAGTTCGTCAATCTGCGTTGGCTGGATGGTAATACAACTATCTTGGAAAAAGTTGTCTAATTCAGCCAATTGTAAAGCTTCAATCACATCGCGAGCTTGCTTTAAATTTTTCTGACTGACTTGTTTCGTTATTGCTTTGTCAGTCGAGGTTTGGTCCGATTGTAAAAGTAATCCTACCAATTGACGATATACTGGTTCTACTTCATCTCGAAAGTCAAATTGAATGTCGGAATTAAGAGCTACCAAATCACCGCGTAAAGTATGAAGAGTTTCCACTGCTGTGGTGTAAGCTGCTACTGCTCTTTCTGAATCTCCCTGTACCAAAAGCAGGCGTCCGAGTTGCCATTCCCACTGATAAGCAATATCCGGTGCATTTATCATCTGAGCAAGATTTAAAGCTGACTCAGTATATCGCTGTGCCTTTGATAATTGTTTTTTCATCTCGTAAAATTGACCCAGATAACCTAGACTATAAGACTCGGCTCGTTGGTCTTTGATGTCTTTGGCTTGTTGCACAGCAGTGTTTAATAGCTCGACAATTTCTTCGGGATTTTTAATTTTAGCTTGTTCCCTGGCTGCTGCTTGGAAATCCTGATTTTGGGTTGGGGAATTGAAAATTTCTCTTGTTGTCTGCTTCTGTGCCTTTTCAAGACAAATTAAACTCTGGACAAAATTTATTCTGGCGTATACTGCGGCTCGACTGGGGGTTAAATTGGAGAATGCAGAATTAATTGATCCAAGATATTCACTCGTCGGTTGTTGCCCAAGAAACTGCAATACACTCAAGCGATTGAGTTGTGCTTGTACAGTAGTAATGGGGGAACTTGATTTATTAGCGATTTGATCATAGTAATCAGATGCTTTTTTGAAGTATTTGGTATTCTCTGTTTGGGCGATCGCTGTTTGTCCACACCGCGACAGGAGAAAATTATCTTCAGTAGTGCTTTCTTTGATGAGATTTTTCTTGCCCCTTGCGAATGCGAGATTGCCTAAACTGAGTAAAGTTGCACTTTCTTCTTGTGGCGATCGCAACTGTTGCGCTACTGCCAAACTTTGCTCCAGTATTTTCTCAGGAGCTTCTATATCTCCACTAATATCTCCATTAGCTAGCAGCGAATTTCCAAAACTTCGCAATCCAGCAGCTTTTAAAAGCGAGTTTGGCATGGAAAGGAGATTTTTTTCTACCTGCTCAAATATTTTCATCGTGCGATGGTAAAGCCCCAAAGATTGGAAAGCTGTAGCTTGATTTATTAAAATACCAATATTACCAGCAGGATCACCAATTTCAGTATAGATTTTGGCTGCCTTTTGCCATGATTGCAAAGCATTTTCAGCTTCTCCTAATGCTAATTGTAAATTGCCTTGAGTGTTGAGAATTACAGCAAGAATGTTTTTTGCACTACTAGTATTTAATTTTGATTGGTTTAATAAATCGAGACTAGTTGTAATTGCAACACTTGCTTGGTTCCAATGTCCCAGTTTTTGCTCAGTCAAGGAAAGATAATTTAAGGCCAAAGCTTGGTTGAGCGCGTCATTTTGAGACTGATAAACCCGTGCAGCCTGTTGAAAACTTTGCGTCGCAGAGGCAAATTGTCCTGATTGGTATAAAGTCTTGCCCTTTTGCATCAGTTGTTCTATGCTTTCGGGGACTTCGGTATGGGACATAGAAGCACTGCTAATTGGCTGACTCCATCCAATCGGGACTTTCTCAAGAACTGGGACAATGGAAGCAGCCGATAGCAGATGAACACCAAAGCTGAAAGTAAACCCCAGCAAAGCTAACAGGATAATTCGCCACTTGCGAAATACATCCTTTCTTCTAGCTGTGTCCAAAAAATTAGGTCTTGCCATTCCAATCCCTTGCTAAACAATCATCATTGCCTTATACCGCGTGCCCATTAATTGGCTATTGGCGCCTGACATCCCAATGATGAGCTTCTTATTTTGTGTGGTGCTACTGTGGAAGGATAAGCGGTGAGTGTCACTTCCCCATTTTTATTAATTATCCACCCTTGTGCTTCCACAATTTGAGTAGGGCGTGAGGAATTATTCTCTCCCTCTTGCTTGCTTATTTCCAGAGGGGACTCGGAGTGTCCCTTATCTCTTTCTTCCTCTTTTCCCTTTGGTACAGCAGTGAGTCGCCAATCTTCCCATACCGCATCACTATTAAGTGTGTTATTGGGAGAAGGTAAACCACCACTTCCGGAATAAGTGAAGCTACTTTTAGCGGTTCTCGTGCAGATATTCTCATCTACTAAACGGGCGACATCCATCACATCTGTTGTTAAAGAAACTAATCCTTTACTAGGATCTGTATCAAAGATATTAATTTGTATATTTTTGCCCAAGTCAAGACTTGCTCCTTTTGCAGTAATACTACTAATTAGCGGGAATAATGTTGTTTGAGATTGAAAACCAAAGATTTTAGCTACATTAATTGTGACATTTCCGCCACGAGATTTTTCAGAATCAGCACGAATATTCTCACATCTTGCACCTGACCGAATAAACCCGTAGAAGGCAAATAAAGAGTAACA
>NZ_CAXTNP010000088.1:0-18282 GCF_964245575.1 uncultured Nostoc sp.
CCAGTCCCCAGTCCCCAGTCCCCAGTATCAAAAATCCGTCCTACGGTCTTGAGGTAGAAAAGATCGCTCCATCGGAATTGGGGAAACTGGTTCTGTCAGGGTAAACGTACCTGCTTCAATCCACTTTTTCAACTCTAGGGCGACTTGCTTAGAAAAAAACAAACTCGCTAAGGGGGCAGAGCGTACAGCTTTGCCCTCAATGGTGATCCGCCCAGATTTAAGTTGGGCGTAACTCACCAAACCAAAGGTGGGACGGACGCGCCGGGGAATGGAAAAATCCACTATTGGGGCTACTAAATCTTTATCCTGCACGGCACAGTGTTCAACTACTTGTTCATTTAATACAGGGAGTGGTACACCAACGCCTAACATCAATGAGGGACCATAGCTTTTGAAGTAACATCCCCGCACCCAGTGAGCATCCATTTGCTTGGCATCACCAATTAAAGCTAAAGTGGCTGAAGGCCCAATCGGTGTACGATTAGCTAAACGCTTTTGTAAAGGAAAATGCTGAGTGCCTTCCCAGGCGACATAGCCAATACCACCGCCTAAAAAAATTCGAGTACCTATACCAACGAGCTGCAAATCTGGGTCGTTGAGTAAGGGCGAAATAGCACCGGGGTTAGAGTAAACGGCATTCCCTAGACGCGGTTGTAAAGGGCCGAGATAGGTGAAGAGGGGGCGATCGCCACCATTTACACCAACAATAAAATTTTGATAAAGATTGCGCGGATTGAATAAATAAAACTGATTAATCGTTTCACTGGTAATTGTAGTTTCAAAAGTTGCTCTGGGATAACAATCTGTTACTTGTCCTTGCGCTTTTACGTGTATAGATTTACCAGCAATCAAATCTTCGATTACATGACCGCCGCCACGTTCTCGGACTTCTTCCCCGTCCGTCGTCTCTACAGCAGAACTCGCACCCAAATATAAATCTACTGCCCCAAAACCAGAGTATGCTGGTACACCATCTAACCAGCATCGGCGAATTTTTATCGGCGGGTCAGTGTGTCCGAGATTGATAATTGCACCACTTGATTCCATTGGCTCAAATGTGCCAGTGGTAATTACATCAACTTCTTTAGCAGCTTTAGTAACACCGATTTCTACAACTCGTGCTTTTAATTCTTCAGTTGTCAACACTACCGCACGTTGGCGGCTGATTTTCTCGTTAATTTCTGCAATTGTTCGCATTTTATCAGTGCTAGCGCTTCCTGCTATCTTCCTTTGAGTTCGACATAAAAAAAGTCTCTAATCCAGGCAGAAATTGGGTTGTATGGTTATAGGTTAGATGATAGCCAGTGCCAAAGTTTGATCAGGAAAAAAGTGTGCCTCTTGTAGCAATACTGCGTAGTTTTGAAAATTTGTAGGTTGGATTGAACTTTAGTGTTACCCAACAAACCTCTAAAAATGTTGGGTTTCTTTTCTCAACCCAATCTACATTGAAGTTATTTTTTAGGCTTAACCGAACAGTATTGCCCCTGCCCCCTGCTCCCTGCCTCTGTGCCTACACACCGATAGGATATTTTTTTAGTTGGAAATCCCTAATATTCTTGCAGCTACTAAAAAATGAGGCTATAGGCAACTTAACAACTTGCCAATACCCTCAAATAAACATGCTAGATTTTTCTAGTAGCGTATAAGCCTAAGTTAGTGCCTGAGCCACTACTGCCGAAAGTGACTCGTTTGCTGCTTGCTTCAACAATTCGGCTTTATCGGTCTGTTCCCAAGGCAAGTCTAAATCAGCCCGCCCAAAATGACCGTAAGCCGCGACGTCCTGATAAAAACGTCCGCCTCGTTCACTTGGTAAGTTACGTAAGTTGAAGGTATGGATAATCCCTGCTGGACGGAGTTCAAAGTGCTTGTTGATTAATTCCAGTAAGGTTTCTTCATCCACTTTGCCAGTGCCAAAGGTATCCACTAGGATACTTGTTGGTCGTGCTACACCAATAGCATAGGATAGCTGAATTTCAACTTTTTCTGCCAACCCAGCAGCGACAATATTTTTCGCCACATAACGAGCCGCATAAGCAGCAGAGCGGTCTACCTTCGTGGGGTCTTTGCCAGAAAAAGCGCCGCCACCATGCCGTGAATAACCACCGTAGGTGTCAACAATTATTTTCCGTCCTGTCAGACCAGAGTCTCCCTGAGGCCCACCAATGACAAATTTGCCAGTGGGGTTGACTAAAAAACGTGTTTCCTGATTAGGCTTAATTTCAATGTCGCCAAAAACAGGTTCAACCACTGCTAACCAGAGGTCTTGTTTAATTTTGGCTTGTACCGCCGTCTCATCCGTAATTTCCCCAATACTGGCTGTATGCTGGGTGGAAATGAGAATAGTATCAATACCTACTGGGCGTCCATCTTCATAGACCACAGTTACTTGGGTTTTACCGTCAGGACGCAGGTATGACAATTCACCTGTTTTGCGGACTGCTGCCAATCGGCGAGCAATGCGGTGGGCGAGACTGATGGGTAAGGGCATCAGCTCTGGTGTTTCGTTACTAGCAAAACCGAACATTATACCTTGATCGCCGGCACCAATTTTGTCGAATAGCTCATCACTATCTTGCTGGCGGGTTTCTTGGGCGGTGTTAACGCCTTGGGCAATATCGGGTGATTGTTCGTCTAAAGCTAGCAGAACACTGGTGCTGTTAGCAGAAAAGCCATTATCGGCATTGGTATAGCCAATTTCGGCAATTTTTTTGCGGGCGAGATTGACGAAATTCACATTGGCTTTGGTGGTTATTTCACCAGTAATTAGCACCAAACCAGTATTAACTACTACTTCAGCTGCAACACGGCTGCTGGGGTCTTGTGCCAGTAGGGCATCCAGAATGGTATCAGAAATCTGATCGCAGATTTTATCTGGATGACCTTCAGTGACTGACTCGGAGGTAAATAAATATCGACGAGACAAAGGAAATTCCTCCTGACTTGAGTTTTTTCGCTGACTAAATGTAAGTATTTAGTTCAACTACCTAAATTTAACGTGAGTTCGACAAACCTTTCCCTGACCTGAACTTTAGTTCAAGTCTGTGCCTCTCGCCCATCGGAGAGGGACGGTTTTGCGTAGTAAAACCTCTTAAAGGTCTTTTGATTCACCTTCTTAGGCGAACACCACATAAGCCGTTGAACTTACATTAATTTATGAAATCATAACAATATTTATACTTCAGTAGTTAGCATCTTCTTAATATTCATCAAAACCACTAGCTATAAGGTAAGTATCTATAAAAAAGATAAATCTATGCTAATTATTTTGTGAGTAAAATGTATTTAATAACACAAAAAAAAGGGACACCCGCAAGCGCCCCCACAAGCATTGATACAAACACTGCTGCTTTAAACTTGAACTGCTAACTTTGCTTCCGTAGCTGTTAGCCGCTCATAAGCAGCACGCATTTTCAAACCGGTAAGCACTTGGAAGAAACCAGTACCATTATTGGAACCTGGATACTCCCGATGCTGGAGTAACAAGTGAGTCAATTCACCCTGATATTTAGTTGATGTATTGCTGAGATGGGTTTCGATATAAATTACTTCTTCCAAGTTGTCAAATTGTCCATCGACCTCCAGTACTGAGACATAGCGGCCGTAGTAAACATCTGAACCGTAGTACAGTTGCATACCAGGATAAGAACAGGTCAGTTTGCGTCCACAAGGAGTCCAATTGATTGTTGACCCTTCATCAAATAGGTAGGTTGGCTCAAAGCCTTGCTTACCTTCCTTCTGGAGCATACGTACCCGCAAGACTCTACGCTCGGTATCGTTTTTGATTAAGTTTGTGGGCAATACCTGGAGAACCACATCGGCAAATTCTCTTTGTGGTTCGATAAATTTATCAAAGTCAGGTTTGCGGGAATTGATTTGCGCTAAGACATCTTCGTAGCGATGACCGCGTTCAGCCATATCTCGCTGGATTTTCCAGGCAATTTTGACTTCATCGCTAATGTCAAAATAAACACTGAAGTCGATTAGCGATCGCACCCGCTCATCATATAAAGGATGCAGCCCTTCAACAACTATAATGTGATTCGACTCGATCCGCTCTGGCGGATCGAGCAAGCCGGTTTCGTGATTGTAAATCGGCTTATCAATTGCTTGACCACTTTTGAGCGCTTTAATTTGCTCATACATCAGGTCAAAATTGTTTGCTCTGGGGTCTAATGCCGTTATCCCAGTTTCTTTACGCTGTTTGCGATCGAGGGAATGATAGTCATCCAAGCAAATGACTGTCATTAAATCTTCACCAAACAAATCTATCAAACGACGCAAAAACGTAGATTTCCCGCACCCAGAGTCTCCGGCTACTCCAATCAGTACCACGCGTTCCGGCTTATTTGTCATAAATCTCCTCTAAAATACTAAAATTGTCTCAATATTTTTTCACACAGCAGATTCTGAAGCCAGGAGTTTACCCCTTTGGTTTATCCTGCGTTCTTGCTACCTAGCACATCTATAAGACACCAAGCAAGTAGGCAACAAAAGTAATTAAGTTGCTACTCGTCGGACTAGCCTGAATGCTGGTATCGGTAAGTATTTAATCCTAGTGGTATATTTGATTTTAACAGAAGGGGGTATCCCATACAAGATTGCTCTCAAGAAGAATTAGGGTGGTTCATGAATCATTTTTTTGTTGATTTAGTTGTTAATTTAAAAATGGGGATCAGTACCGCCCATCAGCGTTGCGCCTTCATCAGTCCGCTACTTGTGACTAGAAACAAGACAAATGGTATAATTTTTTATTGCCGCGAATTTTTTTATGTTCCTAAATTGTAATTCCTGCTCGACAATACTTAATATATTCAAAGCAAAAATCTATCCAACGAATGAGCAAAGAACTTGCATTAGTCAAATTCTTAGCTGTGAACTACCTACACTCACCTTGCGTTACAGTGTAGGCTTCCCAATTCACCGGGGATTGCCTCTGTCTTCATAGATTTTTTACGTCCTGATGACTTTGGTCTTACATCCCCTCCAAGGGCAGAAGCGCTAGTTCCTAACGCCCATAATCGCAATCCTTCATTTTTAATATTTATTGCAGCATTGATGTCTCTATCATGCTGTCTCTGGCAGTGGGGACAATCTACAAATCTTACACCCAATGAATCATAACCATTCTGTAGCATCGGGATTGGTTGTAGGGTCTCGCTACAAAGTTGAGATGATGGGAAGAAACGACTTATTTCTTGATAAGTGTGTCCAAATTTCTCAGCTTTGTATTTAAGCATAGTTAAAAACATCCCCCAACCTTGGTCACTTATAGCCTTTGCCAGATTAGGATTTTTAACCATGTTTTTGACGGACATATCTTCTACACAAATAACTTGGTTTTCGTATGCTATTTTGCGAGATAGCTTGTGCAGAAAATCAACTCTTACTCTAGCTATTTTGCTAGAAAGTTTGGCTACTATTAGTTTAGCTTTGCGACGTTTATTAGAGGTTTTATCGGTCTTTTTAGCTAATTTATTTTGTTTGCGTTTTCTATTCTTTTCTAAAGAAGCTAATTTTTTTTTGGGAAGGTTGTACTTTGACCCCTCGGAGGTTATAGCAAAGTTTTTTAATCCCAAATCAATACCAATAGCATCTCTTATTGCTACTACTGGTTTATCCTCCTGATTAAAAAGAATAGAAGCATAGTATCTACCGTCAGCGTTTCTTAATATTGTTACAGTTGTGAATTTTGCATCGGGTAGCTCTTGATGAAACATGGCTTTAACTATCCCCAAGTTACCAGGAAACTTAATTACAGAGTCTTTTGGTATTAATTTAACGTTTTGGGGATATTGAATCGATTGTTTACCATCCTTGCACTTGAAATTAGGAAATTTAGCACGTCCCTCAAAAAAGTTGACAAACGCACTTGAAAGATTGAAGGTTACTCGCTGCAACACTTGGCTGTAGGCAAGTCCTAACCATTCATACTCCTTTTTCAATCCCGGCAACAATTTGTCCATTGCAACCTTAGAAAGACCTTTCCCTGTGTCTTTATAGGCAGTAGTTGTGGCATTAAGCATATAATTCCACAACCAGCGAGTATTGCCAAAGCATTGTGCAAGGTATGATTCTTGCTCATCGGTGGGATAAATTCTAACTAAAAAGGCTTTGTACATGGTGAAATAGTGCGTTCCTGTCACCTTGTGTCGGAAAGCACCTATTGAACCCGGAGGGGATAAACTTTACTGTGTTTATACATTCATGGTAACAGAATCAACTAGATTTGTGTTAACCTTGGGTAGTAAAGTAAAAAGCTATCTCCCTGATGGGGTGGTAGTTAACGAAAAAAAGATTAAATTGACTCATTATTAACATTCTCCACAAGACTTATCCTTTACCTTAGAAGGTGAACAGGTGTGTTTTTTGCTATGCCTGCATGTCTTTGGTGAGTGTACTTAGCAAGGCATTAATTTAATGATGCCGTTTTTCCTTCATGGCCAGTTTTGTGAAACGAAAATCCGGTAAACTAAAGCTGGCAAGGTAGGGGAATAGTTTTTTTTTGAAAAACGGTTAAGTAAATTATCGGAGTGGTAGAACGAATGTACAATCAAGGTGCTGTTGAGGGTGCTGCCAACACAGAATTAGGTAGCCGCATCTTCCTTTATGAAGTGGTGGGTTTGCGTCAGAGCGAAGAAACTGATCAAACTAGCTACCCAATTCGGAAAAGTGGCAGTGTGTTCATCAGAGTGCCTTACAACCGGATGAATCAAGAAATGCGACGTATCACTCGTCTAGGCGGCACAATTGTTAGCATCCAGCCTGTAACTGCGCTACAGCCAGTTAATGGTAAAGCCTCACTTGGGAATGCTAATAGCGAAGTCAGCGAGTTAGCTACATCTGGGGAAACTGCTAACAGTGAAGGGAATGGTAAAGCCACACCTGTAAATGCTGATAGTGAAGCCAAAGGCTTCGCTAAATCATCAGCTGAAGAACAGCTTAAGAACAAGGACAAGAAAGGCAACACCATGACTCAAGCGAAAGCCAAAAAAGACCACGGTGACGTTCCTGTAAACACTTACCGTCCCAATGCTCCGTTTATTGGCAAGGTAATATCTAATGAACCGCTAGTCAAAGAAGACGGTATTGGTATTGTTCAACACCTTAAATTTGACCTATCGGGCAGTGATTTGAGGTATATAGAAGGTCAAAGTATTGGGATTATTCCGCCAGGATTAGACAAGAACGGCAAGCCGGAAAAACTGAGACTATATTCTATCGCCTCAACTCGTCATGGCGATGATGTAGATGACAAGACAGTATCACTGTGCGTCCGCCAGTTGGAGTACAAGCACCCAGAAACTAGCGAAACAGTCTACGGTGTTTGCTCTACGCACCTGTGTTTTCTTAAGCCAGGGGAAGAGGTAAAAATTACCGGGCCAGTGGGTAAGGAAATGTTGTTACCCAATGATCCTGATGCTAATGTAATTATGATGGCAACTGGAACAGGTATTGCGCCGATGCGGGCTTATCTGTGGCGTCAGTTTAAAGATGCGGAAAGAGCAGCTAACCCAGAATACGAATTTAAAGGATTCTCTTGGCTAATATTTGGTGTGCCGACAACTCCAAACCTCTTATATAAGGAAGAACTGGAAGAAATTCAACAAAAATATCCTGATAACTTCCGCCTCACTGCTGCTATCAGCCGCGAACAGAAAAATCCCCAAGGCGGTAGAATGTATATTCAAGACCGCGTAGCAGAACATGCTGATGAATTGTGGCAGTTGATTAAAAATGAAAAAACCCACACCTATATCTGCGGTTTGCGCGGTATGGAAGAAGGTATTGATGCAGCCTTAACTGCTGCTGCTGGTAAGGAAGGCGTAACCTGGAGTGATTACCAGAAGCAACTCAAGAAAGCCGGTCGCTGGCACGTAGAAACATACTAAATTAGTCATTGGTCATTAGTCATTGGTCATTAGTCATTAGTCATTAGTTTTAGACAAGAGACGAAGGACGTAGACGCCCGGAGGGCGGCTTCCCCAAGGGTAGGACAAATGACAAAAGAAGAAGGATAATCAGTAGGTAGGGCAGACGCTCTACCTACAATTGTTATTGGTGAAATTGGGTGCAAAAATTGTGGGTGTGAAACTAGGAATACTCGGATTAGGCACCGTGGGAACGGGGACAGTGCAGTTGTTGCAAGATAGGGTTGGGCGTCACCCATTGTTGCAAGAGATAGAAATCTATCGGGTGGGAGTGCGATCACTCGATAAACCCCGGGCGGTAGAATTGTCTACGGAAGTCTTAACTACAGATTTAGAATCAATTGTCAACGATCCGGCGGTAGATATAGTTGTCGAGGTGATGGGCGGACTGGAGCCGGCGCGATCGCTCATTCTCAAAGCCTTAAGTAATGGTAAGCATGTAGTCACCGCGAATAAAGCCGCGATCGCTCGCTTTGGGGCGGAAATTTTCACAACTGCCAATCAAGCTGGCGTATACGTCATGCTAGAAGCTGCTGTGGGTGGTGGTATTCCGGTGATTCAACCCTTGAAGCAGTCGTTAAGTGTCAACCGTATTAATACTGTAATTGGTATAATTAACGGTACGACTAACTACATTTTGACACGGATGCAAACGGAAGGCAGCAACTTCAATGATGTCTTAGCTGATGCCCAGCGCTTGGGTTATGCTGAGGCTGACCCTACAGCCGATGTCGATGGCTTAGACGCAGCAGATAAAATTGCCATCCTGGCATCATTAGGTTTCAGTGGACGCATCAACCTGCAAGATGTATATACTGAAGGCATTCGGCAAGTGAGCAAAACAGATATTGCCTACGCCGAGAAATTGGGATTTGTGATTAAATTGTTAGCGATCGCTAAACGTGATACTCCCTCATCTCCCCTGTCTGTCAGAGTCCATCCTACCTTAGTGCCTCAAGCCCACCCTTTGGCTAGCATCAACGGCGTTTACAATGCCATTCTTGTCGAAGGAGAACCCATCGGACAAGTAATGTTTTTTGGCCCCGGTGCTGGTGCTGGTGCAACCGCCAGTGCTGTCACATCGGATATTTTGAATCTAGTTGCTATCCTCAAAACCAATACAGCAGTTGCAAATCCATTATTAACTTGTGGACATCAAGAATACTGCCAAATTGCACCAATGGCAGAACTGATAACTCGGTTTTACGCCCGTTTCCTCACCAATGACCAACCTGGAGTTATCGGTAAATTGGGGACTTGCTTTGGTAACTACGGCGTTAGCTTAGAGTCAATTGTCCAAACTGGCTTTCAAGGGGAACTAGCAGAGATTGTGGTTGTCACCCATGATGTGCCAGAAGGCAACTTTCGGCAAGCTTTGGCAGAAATTCGGAATTTGTCAGCGATCGAAAGCATTCCCAGCTTACTGCGTGTACTTTGAAATAAGTCGGGAGTAAGGCTCGTCAAATCGCTTTGCTCCAATTTCTAATTACCTCAAAGGATTACAATCTCCATCTTATACAGACCAAGCTGCGAGTAAAACTTGGTTAACTACGCAAGCTAAACTAAAAAATAAACTTCATCCCAGCGCGAGGCTATATCTATGACCTCTGCAACCGACCCATCCACCGCCCTCACTCCTTTCCCCGACCATACGCAGCTACCAGAGTCTGATCGTACTTTTGTGTTCGCGGAGCGGAGCGTGCCGGAGGCAAAAACTGGCAAGAGCATCCCCAAAGCATCTTACTCACTGACTCGATTACACCTGTCCTCAAACAATTACATCCTGAAGGTCAATATTGTATAGGTCAGGACTTAGGTATTTACTGGCGCTTGACAGACCCGCCAGAACGAGGAGCAGAAGCACCAGATTGGTTTTATGTAGGAAATGTACCACCCTTGCTCGATGGACAAACGCGGAGGTCTTATGTGTTGTGGCGAGAATTTATTGCCCCTTTAATTGCCTTGGAATTTGTTTCTGGGGATGGTAGTGAAGAACGAGATAAAACCCCTTGGCAGGGCAAATTTTGGATTTATGAGCAAGTAATTCATCCGGCTTATTATGGCATTTATGAAGTGAATAAAGCCAGTGTAGAAGTTTATAAATTAATTGGTGGACAATATCAGTTATTAGCAGCAAATGAGCGTGGACATTATCTGATTACGCCCTTGGGAGTTGAGTTAGGCTTATGGCAAGGAGAATATCAAAACGCCCAATTGCCCTGGTTGCGTTGGTGGGATTTGCAGGGTAATTTGTTGTTGACTGGTGAGGAAAGAGCCGAACAGGAAAGACAAAGAGCCGATCGCTTAACTGCTCAATTGCGATCGCTTGGTGTTGAACCAGAAGTATAGGTTTTTAGCTTTAAGGTGTGATTGCTCGGATGTTACCGGAGGCGATCGCGCTAATTTTCTATTTGCTTGGATAAGGTAAACAAGTAATAGACTAGACACGTAGAGGCGCAAAATTTCGCGTCTCTATCATTTTGAAAGATAGTAGCATTGAAATATGCCAGTTAAAAAGCTCCATTTGGTGATGTAGTAACACCAAGCATCACTAATAACTGAGTGAACAAACAAGTGTTAATACTAAGGAATAAGCGCTGTGACATATTTGAGTAACTACAATGCAGAATTAGCTGATGAAGAAACTTTAGAAGAAGAACAAGAGGAAAAAGTTACTTTCCAGTATGACCCTGATAAAATTAACATTGTAACTAGGGAACCAACAATAGAGTTATTGCTTAAAAGAATCAATGAAGAAGCCCTTGATTTAGCACCTGATTTCCAACGTCATGCGGATATATGGAAAGAAGATGCCCAAAGCAGGCTTATAGAATCTATTATTATCCGTATCCCCATACCAGCATTTTATATAGATGCTACTAATGAAGATAAATGGTTAGTAGTCGATGGATTACAGCGTCTATTTGCACTAAAGCGTTTTATTCTCGACAAAAAACTCAAACTATCTGGATTAGAATATCTTACAAATCTGGAAGGTAAAACCTACGATCAAATTGATCGCAGATACCAACGCCGCCTTGAAGAAACTCAACTAACAGTATATTTGATCGAAAAAGGCACACCTCCAGAAATTAAATATAATATTTTCAAACGCATTAATACAGGAGGGCTTGCTTTATCTCCTCAAGAATTACGCCATGCTCTTAATCCTGGTAAGGGAACAAAGTTTTTAACTAAAGTTGCTGCATATCCCAAATTTCAACAGGTAGTTAAAATTGGAGATAAGCGGATAATGCGTATGGATGATCGAGAATTTATACTAGGTTTCCTAGCCTTTACTTTGACTTCTTATAAAGATTATGCCGACAACAGAGATACTTTTTTAACTAAAGCACTATCTAAGACAAATAAACTCTCTGAAACCGAGCTAAATAATATTGAGAATAATTTTCAAAAAAAAATTATAGCTAACTGGAACATCTTTGACAAAAATGCATTTCGGAAAATATCTAATTCTCAGACAAGACAGTTTCCTATAAATAAAGCTCAAAATCTTTCTTGGATACAGGAACGGCTGAAAACAGGGGTTCGTGATGGTTGCAATTTATGGCAACGTAAAAAAGATTTATTTCCCTCTCTCAGCTTTTGTGAAAGTGTCGGTCAACAAATACAAAGCCTTGGCAATGGTAGCCCTATGTTACGACAAATTGTCAGAAAGTTGTTTGAACTAGAAAACTGTTGTAAAACTTGGAGAGATGGAGATTTTGATTTAGACCTTGTTGCCAGTAAAGTTACTCCAGAAAGTGACTCTAGGCTTCAAAGTTTAGAGGATAAGCTAACCTTTAAGTGTCCTGATGATGTGTATCGTATATTCAGTTTGCACCTAAGAATGACTGGTGCAGGGGCTTGGCGGCTTCATTTTTCTACAGAATTAGGGCTTGGCAAAATCATCATTGGGTACATCGGGCCAAAAATCCAATAATCTTAAAGCCTAATCATAAAAAGCGATCGTCTACGCTTGCTAAACTAAAAAACAACCCTTACTCCTGCAAAGGTAGTCTTATGACCTCTGCAACCGATCCATCCACCGTCCTCACCCCGTTCCCAGACCATACACAACTTCCTGAGTCTGACGGTACTTTCGTGAAAAACTTTCAGGAACATCCCCAAAGTATTCTCCTAACGGACTCTATTAAACCGATATTACAAAAACGTCATCCTGATGGGCAATACTGTATTGGTCAAGATAGCGGTATCTCCTGGCGCATCACTGACCCCCCAGAAAAAGGCGCAGAAGCACCAGACTGGTTTTATGTAGGGAATGTACCACCTACTTTGAATGGACAAACGCGCAGGTCTTATGTACTATGGCGAGAGTTTATTGCCCCATTGATTGCATTGGAATTTGTTTCTGGCGATGGTAGTGAGGAGCGAGATAAAACTCCGTGGAAGGGGAAATTTTGGATTTATGAGCAGGTGATTCGTCCTCCCTTCTACGGCATTTATGAAGTGAATAAAGCCAGCGTGGAAGTTTATGAATTAATTGGTGGACAATATCAGTTATTAGCAGCAAATGAACGGGGACATTATCCTATACATCCTTTAGGAGTTGAGTTAGGAATTTGGCAGGGACAATATTACAATATGGAATTACCTTGGCTACGCTGGTGGGATTTGCAAGGTAATTTGTTGTTGACTGGTGAAGAAAGAGCCGATCGCTTAACTGCTCAATTGCGTAGACGCGAAGCGGCTTGTCGTTAGACATCGCTCGGCATTGAGCCAGAAGCATAATATTGATCAAAAATCAACTATTTATTCACATCCAGCAACCGCGAAGTTTGTAACCGACTCATCCACTTCTCTAAATAAACTCGATTACCTTTTTCCTCATTTGGATCTTTAGTATCCAAAGGATAAGGCATCAGTCCCAAAATCGTTGCTGTTGTCACGCAAAACATCGATTTTTGGAAACTCATGCAAATTTGTACCCGCAAATCATCTTCACCTCGAAGACTGCGACGATAAATTTTGTGCAAATACTCTGGAAGATAATGACGCATATCCTGCATCAACAAGGTGGGAGGAATACCCGCACCGCCAATAGGCAAAGGATCGGCATACAATGCGCCATATTGAAATCGAGTTTGATCTGGGGGAATTTGAGCTCCTTGGGCGTTGTATGAAACTGTACCGTGGAAAGGAGTTCCTCGGAAGAATACTGCTTCTACATAAGGTATTGCTGTATCTGCTAAGAAGGTCAAACCAACGCTTTTGGGAATGATTTCATAGACTTCATTCCGAATTTTGACGGCGTAGGTAATTGGGTTTGATGCATTTGCTACTAACCCTGCTTTAATGTGGTCTACAACTTGGGGAATCGATTTAATTTCGCCTCGGTCGTAGCGGTCTGATAAGTTGAGGAACATATCAGCCATAACTCGCCAGAATTGACCTAAACCGGTGTAGTAAGCAGAGACACGCAACTGTTCTGTTAAAAAGTCTGGAAACAGTTGATTAATACCTATAAATAAGGGATTGTTTTTAAATTTTGCGGCGATAACAGCTTGCGCTTTTTCTTGAAATTCTTTTGTATCTAAATATGTATCTAGTCCGCCGCCACCGTGCCACATCATGCCTTTCATGCAATACTCGGCATATTCAAAATTAATTCGGTCATGCCACCAGTGGCGGAGTAATTTCTGAAAAGAAACCTCTCCATTAAAGTATTTAAAAAATGGGAAAAATATTAAAAACTGATCCTCGGCAATATAGTTAAGATTTTTTGAGTAAGCATCTAAAACTACGCCATAGCTTTTAAGAATACCAACAACTTCCAGCACATTTTCTGGACTATCGGGGAGTAATGCATCTCCTTTTTGCAGACGTTCAATATACTCAGCTAAGGGATTGTGAACCGCTTTCTTTTTAATAGTTACCATTGCTATCTCTCCAAAAACTTTAGTAATTAGGGCATTGAGCATGGGGCACTTGTACTGAGCGACTTGCCTTGACTTGTGCCGAGCAACTTGTACTGAGCGTAGTCGAAGTAAGCCGAGGTAGCGAAGTCGAAAGGAGCCGTTGGCGCAGCCTCTCGTAGAGAAGTATTGGGCATTGAAAAGAGGTAGAGGGGCAGGGTGCTGCTCTTGCAGAGGGGAAAACTTTTCTCCCTTGCCCCCTGCTTCTTGCCTATTCCCCATTCCCCATTCCCTACTCCCTAATTCCTAGTCCCCATTGCTTTATCCAAGGACACTGCTACTACTACGTTTTGGCTATTCACCATTGCTGTAATTGTTGGTTCAGTCCAGCGCACTAACCAACCAGGTTGAATGCCGAAAATCACAATCAGCACAGCTAAAATTGCAGCTGGGCCGCGATCGCTCCAATACACCCGTGGTAAGTTGGTAACTTGTGCAGACAAGCGTCCAAAAAAGGCACGGTTGAGAAGTATTAGGAAGTAAACCGCAGTTAAGCCTGTGCCAATCATTGATAGCAGCGTTTGCACTGGAAAAACTGGGAAACTGCCCCGAAAAACGATGAATTCGGAAATAAATCCCAGCATTCCCGGTATCCCAGCGCTGGCCATCACTCCCACAACAATCAAGCTACCAATTACGGGCATACCGCGTTCTGGGTTCAGCAGTCCTTGGAGGACTTCTAAATCGCGGCTTCCGGCTTTTTTATACACAACCCCCACCAGCAAAAACAGCATCGCGGAAATCAAGCCGTGGCTAATCATCTGCATAACAGCACCCAATACACTTAATGGTGTAGCCGCCGCCGCCGCTAAAAGTACGTAGCCCATGTGTCCAATGGAACTGTACGCCACCATTTTTTTCATATCGGTTTGGGCGATCGCGCAGGATGCACCATACAGTACACTCGCTACTGCCCAAGTCGCTAACCAAGGAGCCACATAAGTCCAAGCTTCTGGTAACAAGTTCATGCCAAACCGCAGTAAGCCATAAGTTCCCAACTTCAACAACACTCCAGCCAACAGCACAGAAATTGGTGTGGAAGCTTCAACGTGAGCATCTGGCAACCAAGTATGGAAGGGAACTAAGGGAATTTTAATCCCGAAACCTATCAAAATTCCCCCTAGCAGTAAAAGCTGTGTCGCTAGAGGTAGAGTCGTAGGGTTCAAGGTTGCTAGTGCAAAGCTTGAGGAACCACTCAACCAAACCATGCCGAGGAAACTTGCCAAAATTAAGATTCCCGAAACGGCGGTATAAATGAGAAATTTTGTTGCAGCATAACCCCGCTTGGCCCCACCCCAAATAGCTATCAACAGATATAGCGGGATTAGTTCCAATTCGTAAAATAGGAAAAATAGTAGTAAATCCTGTGCCAGAAAAGCTCCAGTCACCCCAGCGCTTAATAGTAATATCAAAGAGTAATAAAATTTAGGACGCTGTAGGGATTCATCGCTGCTGTAAATGGCAATGCAAGTTAACAATCCATTCAAAAGCAGCAGTGGCAAAGATAAACCATCTATTCCTAGGTTATAGTTCAAACCTAAAACATCTATCCAAGGGAGAGACTCGGCAAACTGTTGAGTGATTTCCCCTGGATGGAACTGAATTGCTAGTATGATTGTCCACAAGAAAGCGATACTGGCAAAAACTAAAGCCACCCCACGGGCTAATTTCCCACTGATGCCAGAGGGTGAGAAACCAATTAAAGCTGCACCGATTAACGGCACTAGAATTAAAACACTAAGCATAGATAGAAGGGTATAGGGGACAGGGGATAGGGAAAGAGAGAGAGAATAATAATCCCTAACTCTTAACTCCTAACTTCTCACTCAGCACTCTTAAAAAGGCAATTTATTTAGTAAACCCGATGACCAGCTGATGAAAAAACCCAGGACGCTGACAACTGCTAGGATGGTCAACATATAGCCCTGAGATTGTCCAGAAATGCTGTACTTTAAAGTTTGTCCGCCTAGAATTGTTGCAAACCCAACTAAGTTGACTAGACCATCAACTAAATAGCGATCGCTCCAAGCAGAAATTTTAGATAGCAGTGCTACTGCACCCACTACCGTTACCCGATAAACTCGGTCAATATAAAAATCATAACCTAACAAGTCCTGCACAAATCTCCACGCCAAGATTCTGGATCTTGACCAAGCTTTGTGTAGATGAACTGTAGATCCTACACCTACCCCCACGACGGTAGAAGTAAACAACCCTAACGCCACATACCAATTAATACTTTCCCAATCTGGTAGCAAGTACCATTGCTGTAGCATCAAAGGCACAAGCAGAGTTAAGACTGTGAGAATCACCATTGGTAAGGCCATCTGCCAACCAACTTCTGGGGTGCGACGGGTCTTCTGTTGCGGTTTACCCCAGAAAACTAATCTGAATACTCTGGTCAAGTTCAATGCTGTCAAGCCATTAACCAATAATAAAACCCCAATCACCCAAGGGCTAATATTCACAAAACCGTCAGCCCATGCTAGCATTGCCCAAAAGCTTCCTAATGGTAGCAGTGTTACCATCCCTGCTCCACCGACAACAAAGGCAGTAGTTGTGGCTGGCATCCTTGACCACAGACCGCCCATTTCTGTTAAGTCTTGGCTTTGGGTGGTCAAAATTACTGAACCGGAACTCATGAATAATAATGCTTTAGCGATCGCATGAGTTAACAGCAACATCAAGGCCACTCCCCCTTGCTGCAACCCCACCGCCAAAAACACTAAGCCCATGTATGCACTGGTGGAATGAGACAGCGATCGCTTAATGTCAATTTGAGCTATGGATACTAATGTGGCACCTATTGCCGTTACCGTTCCCATTACTACTAATACATTCAATGCAACTGGCGACAGGGCTAACAATGGTTGTAGTTTATATAGTAAATAAGCACCACCAGCTACTACTAGTGAGTTTCTCATTACCGAAGCGGGGTTGGGCCCTTCCATTGCCTCATCCAACCAAAGATGCAGGGGAAATTGGGCGCATTTACCAGCAGGCCCAGCAATTAACGCCAACCCCAGCAATGTTGATGTCATTGGGCTTAAATTAGCTGTTTGCGCCCACTCATATAAATCCGAAAAGTTCAAGCTGCCGGCTAAGGTGGAAAGCGTCACCACTCCCATTAGCAACAACAAGTCTCCCACCCGTTTGGTTAAAAACGCATCCCGCGCTGCTGTCACTACTAACGGTTGAGCATACCAGAATCCCACTAGCAAGTAAGTCGAAAGTGTCAGCACTTCCAAAAGCCCATAGCTGAAAAACAAAGAATCACTGATTGCTAAAGCACTCAGCGCTGCTTCAAAAAATCCCAGCAGCGCAAAAAAACGCGCCAACGACCAGTCTTTTTCCATGTAACCCAGAGCGTAAACTTGTGCCAGTAGGCTTAACCCCGTAATTAAAACTGTTGCCCCAATGCTGACTGCTGAGAGTTCCAAGGCAAAAGATAAGTCTAAATCAGCAGCTTTGAACCACGTCACCAGTAACTTTTCTGGTTCTCTATCCCAGATAATGTTAAATACAAACAGGCTATGGGCAAAAGCCAAAACCGTCGTCAACAAGTTTATGTATGCCGCAGGTCTTGGCCCTGTTCGCCGAATTATTCCTATTCCCCACGGCAACGCCAAAATTGCGCCTAATAAGCTATATAACGGCACAAACCAACTTGTTGAAAATAGAAATTGATCCATTTAAATTCACCTTTACGACTCAGCCTTAATTTTCAAAAAGCTTTTATACTATTATTGATTTTACAAAATTAATTTAGTAGAAACATCAAGATTTTTTTACTCTTAATTTCAACTAAATTATCATAAGTATTTTTACTTTACTTTACCGGATTAAACTTCAATAAAATATAACTTTACATAGGTTAAAGCATTTACTTGCTTTAACCTCACTTTTGTTTTTAGATTTTTATTTCTACTTTGAACAAAGTAATTTATACGATATATTTGAAAAAATTATATATTTTTCACTTAGTCCTTGTACATATAGCAAAAATTGGCAGAACCTAGACAGAGCAGAAGATATAGCACCTTGTCCTCCCTCCCCAGATAAAATTACCCTTGGTTATGAATGTCGTTTTGTAAATGTGATAAAGAAATTATAAAGCATAAGTGGCTCCTCTAGGAATCAGTGAACTTTAATTGCTCAGGAGGACAGATAAATTTTTGTTAAGTTTTTTAAAACTTTCTTATCATAAACTATTATAGTAATTTATATTGCCAGGAAGGCCAAGCTTTCCTATGCTTAATTTGGAAGTGTTTTCTTAGCTATTAAGATAAAGCTCTCCCCGTCAAAAATTTTAAGCGACAGTACAGATTGGATTAATATTGTAGGAGTTCTGCGATGCCAATTGCAGTTGGGATGATTGAAACGAAGGGCTTTCCAGCAGTAGTGGAAGCTGCTGATGC
>NZ_CAXTNP010000088.1:18382-26841 GCF_964245575.1 uncultured Nostoc sp.
ACTCACATCATTGCTCGTCCTCACGAAAACTTGGAATACGTCCTACCAATTCGTTATACCGAAGATGTAGAGCAATTCCGGGAAAATGTGAATGCAATTCGTCCTTTCGGTAGAAGACCGTAATTAAAGAATGCAAGTCGCCAAAGTTCGCGGCACAGTAGTTAGCACGCAAAAAGATCCAAGTCTTCGAGGTGTCAAACTACTGTTGTTACAATTAGTGGATGAAGACGGCAACATCCTGCCACAATACGAGGTAGCAGCAGATATTGTGGGAGCAGGAGTGGATGAGTGGGTACTTGTCAGTCGTGGCAGTGCCGCTCGTCAGGTTATTGGCAATGAACAGCGACCATTAGATGCAGTGGTAGTAGCGATCATAGATACTATTCACGTTGAAGATCGCCTCATTTACAGCAAAAAAGATCAATATCGATAAGTCATTAGTCATTAGTCATTAGTCACTTGCTCTCGACAAAAGGCAAATGACAAAGGACAAATGACAAATGACAAATGACAATACAGGAGGAATCTCGAAATGGCAGTCCGCAGCACGGCGGCACCTCCAACCCCGTGGTCGAGGAATTTAGCTGAAGCCAAAATCCATGAAACAGCCTTTGTGCATCCGTTCTCCAATCTGATTGGAGATGTACAGATAGGTGCAAATGTAATCGTTGCTCCGGGGACTACGATTAGAGCGGATGAAGGTAGACCTTTTTATATTGGTGAAAACACTAATATTCAAGATGGTGTTGTGATTCATGGGTTGGAGCAAGGTCGAGTAATTGGCGACGATCAAAATAAATACTCGGTGTGGGTAGGTAAAAACACTTGCATTACCCACATGGCTCTAATTCACGGACCAGCTTATGTAGGGGATAATTCCTTCATTGGCTTTCGCTCTACGGTGTTTAATGCCAGAGTAGGTGCAGGTTGCATCGTGATGATGCACGCTTTGATTCAAGACGTAGAAATTCCCCCAGGTAAGTATGTACCTTCGGGAGCGATAATTATCAATCAACAGCAAGCTGACCGCTTGCCAGATGTGCAAGATCAGGATAAGGACTTTGCTCATCATGTGGTTGGGATTAATCAGGCGCTGCGAGCTGGTTATCTTTGTGCTGCGGATAGCAAATGTATTGCACCAATTCGGGATGAGAACACTAAATCTTATAAAGGTAATGGTGTTACTGTTTTAGAGCTAGAAAGGAGTAGTGAAGTGTCGAGCAATAGCTTGGGTGCAGAAACAATAGAGCAGTTGCGCTATCTATTGGAACAAGGGTATAAAATTGGTACAGAACACGTAGACCAGAGACGGTTCCGCACGGGTTCTTGGACTAGTTGCCAACCAATTGAACCGAGATCGATGGGTGAAGCGATCACAGCATTAGAAAGCTGTGTCAGAGAGCATAGCGGCGAGTATGTCCGCCTGTTTGGTATTGACAAAGATAGACGACGTGTGTTAGAGAGCATCATCCAACGCCCGGATGATGATGTTAAACCAGCTACCAGCTTTAAGGCTCCGGCTAGTCGAGGTAATAGCAGTTATAGCAGCTACAGCAGTAATGGTAATGGTAACGGCTCTAGCAGTGGCAAAGTCAATGGCGAAACTGTAGAGCAAATCCGCCAACTTTTGGCAGGTGGTTACAAAATTGGCATGGAACACGTAGACGAGCGCCGCTTCCGGACTGGTTCCTGGACTAGCTGCAAGCCAATTGAAGCAACTTCTATAAATCAAGTAATTTCCGGCTTGGAAGAATGTATAGAAAGCCATCAAGGCGAGTATGTGCGTTTAATCGGCATTGATACCAAAGCCAAACGGCGGGTATTAGAAACAATAATCCAACGTCCAAATGGTCAAGTAGCCTCCTCTGGCAGTCAGAAATCATTTACTAGCAGTGGGGCCTATGCTAATGCTACAGCAACAGCTACCAGCAACCGTTTGAGTACAGAAGTAGTAGACCAGCTCAGGCAATTGTTGGCTGGTGGGTATAAAATTAGCCTTGAACACGTAGACGAACGACGGTTCCGAACTGGTTCATGGACTAGTACCGGTCAAATTCAAGCCTCCTCAGAAAGAGAAGCGATCGCAGCCGTAGAAGGACACCTTGGCGAATACCAAGGGGAATATGTGCGCTTAATTGGTATTGACCCCAAAGCCAAGCGTCGGGTATTAGAAACGATTATCCAACGACCATAGTAGGGAGTGGTGAGTAGGGAGTAGGGAGTAAGGAATAGGGAATTTTAATAATATCCACCACTTACCACTCACCACTCGCCATGTAGGGAGTAGAGAATTTTAATATCCACCATTCACCACTCCCAACTCCCTTTCCCTATTCCCTATTGCCCCTAATCTCCAGAGGGGGCCCCGAGTTCCCCATTCCCCACTCCGGCTTCCGAGGTTAATATTTCCATGTCTGTGCTGTCACTGCGCCTCAGCAATAACTTTGATTCTTACATTAGTGGTGAGGTGACCATTCATCCAAGCGCAGTACTTGCACCTGGGGTGATCCTCCAAGCGGCTGTAAACAGCAAGATCATCATTGGCCCAGGGGTCTGTATTGGTATGGGATCAATTCTTCAAGTCCATGAAGGAACCCTAGAGGTAGAAGCAGGCGCAAACTTGGGAGCCGGTTTTTTGATGATTGGCAAAGGCAAAATTGGAGCAAATGCTTGCATTGGTTCAGCGACAACAGTTTTTAACTATTCAGTTGAACCAGGACTTGTAATTGCACCTGGTTCAATATTAGGAGACACCAGTCGGCAAATTGCTCAAACAAAGCAACCAGAACCATCCACGAATAACCCTACGGTTACAAGTGCAACACCGCAGAAGCAAGAGGAAAATGGCTTAGGGGGAGGTAAGGAAAAAGAAATTTCCTCAACTAAATTCTCAGCTTCAGCTTTTGTGGATTTCAAACAAAATAAGTCGATTTCTTATTTTAAATCTCCCGCAACTCCAGAAAGCCAGTCTCCTCCTGTAGAGGAACCCGTCAATGATGCTAATGATGGTGACTCCACGTTGCAACAAGCAGCCCAAGAGTCTACAGAACATGACTCAGACCCCAATCAGCTAACCACAGAATCCCCTAACGGTTTCGGGACTCAAATTTATGGGCAAGGGAGCATACACAGACTATTGACTACATTGTTTCCCCATAGACAATCCTTGAGCGACCCAAACTCTGACGATTAGTCTTAGTAAGTGTTAATTGTAAGTTGTCAGCTTTGTGATTATCTGGGAAAGTTCATAATGGAAACATCTAATCAACGGTCTATAATTACCATGCATGGAGCGAGTAGTCAAGAAACCTTTCAAGACACTGCTTTGGGTTTAGTTTCTACCCGTAGCTTTCCAGCAATAGTTGGGACGGCGGATATGATGCTAAAGTCAGCAGGAGTTCACCTAATTGGGTATGAAAAAATTGGTGGCGGGCATTGTACTGCGATCATCCGGGGTGGAATTGCTGACGTGCGTCTTGCCGTAGAATCTGGTGTCCAAACGGCTGAACAGTTTGGTCAGTTGGTTTCTAGCTTGGTGATTCCGCGACCTTATCCCAACCTAGATATAGTACTTCCCATCACAACCCGTTTTACTAAATTGATGGAAGAGGGGAATTACAGCCGTCTGAGTAACCAAGCAATTGGTTTGGTAGAAACGCGAGGATTTCCGGCGATGGTAGGAGCATGTGATGCCATGCTCAAAGCTGCTGATGTTCATTTAGCAGCTTATGAAAAAATTGGTGGGGGTTTGTGTACAGCGATTATTCGGGGTTCCGTAGCAAATGTAGCTGTAGCAGTGGAAGCGGGAATGTTTGAGGCAGAACGCATTGGAGAATTAAATGCAGTAATGGTAATTCCTCGACCGCTAGACGAAATGGAGCAAACCCTGCCATTAGCAAGCTGCTGGATAGAAGAACGCGAACCGTTAAACTTACCAGTGAATATTAAAGAACAAGTTGCCGAAATTGAGGTACTAAGATTACCAGATTTAACCAAGCTACCTACAAAAATTGCAGAAGAATTATGGAATGATGAATGATGATAGATGAATTTGGGAAAATCATCATTCAACATTCATCGGGAAGTGGAAGGAATCTTACGCTTTTCTTGTTCTGATAATAGCTTCTTAAATCCATAAATAAAATACCTTTATTTTAATAGAAAGAATAGAGTTTTATCTATAATAAAACTCATAACTTTCTATGAGCATTGCTATAGCATTTGCAAGTATTCAGTAATACTAGTTTTATATCGATGAATAGCTATTTACAGGAGAACCACCTTTGAAGCAAGCGACGCTGCACCAGTTAAAGGTATTCGAGGCGGCGGCACGGCACAGTAGCTTTACTCGCGCTGCTGAGGAATTGTTTCTCACCCAACCTACCGTTTCTATGCAGATCAAGCAACTCACAAAATCGGTAGGGTTGCCATTATTTGAGCAAGTAGGGAAGCGGTTGTATCTGACGGAAGCAGGACGGGAATTATATGCCACTTGTCGGCAGATTTTTGAAAATATAGCGCAGTATGAAATGAAGGTGGCAGATTTAAAAGGGCTAAAACAGGGGCAATTACGCCTGGCAGTAATTACAACAGCAAAATATTTTATTCCACGTTTGTTAGGGCCGTTTTGCCAACTTTATCCAGGGATTGATATCTCACTGCAAGTAACGAATCACGAACAAATCTTGGAACGGATGAGTAATAATCTGGACGACTTATATATTATGAGCCAAGTTCCAGACAATATGGATGTGACTTGTGAACCATTTTTAGAAAACCCTTTGATAGTCTTTGCGCCAGTTAATCATCCGTTATCCAAGGAAAAAAATATTCCGATCCAACGCCTGTCTAACGAACCTTTTATTATGCGGGAACCAGGTTCAGGAACTCGTCGCGCCGTCCAAAGTCTATTTGAAGAAGAAGGGGTTACGGTAAAAGTCAAGCTAGAATTGGGCAGTAACGAAGCAATTAAACAAGCGATCGCAGGTGGTTTAGGAATTTCTGTTTTATCCCGTCATACCTTACTATTAGACGCCTCAGAGTTTAGCATTTTAGATGTACAACACTTTCCCATTCAGCGAAATTGGTACATGGTTTACCCATCTGGCAAGCAGCTATCGATCGTCGCTCGTGCCTATTATGAATATCTCTTGGCTGCGGCAAAGAATTTTGTAGAGCAAAATGCTAATAGTGCTTCCACTGCGCTTCAACCAACTCACGGGTAATTCGTAATTCGTAATTACGAATTACCTAAAGGGGTTGACGGCTAGACCCGGAAGCATTGACAATTAACCAGCAGAACCATTAAAAATGGGGGAAAACTGGCAGTGGTTAACCCGGAAATACCGTCTTGGCGCAAAACACTACAAAGCGAGATTGTAGCTGTTACAGTGTACGCTGACAGAGCATTGGTTACACGACGGGGTGTAGTTTATTTAACAGGAATTGAACAGGAATTAGTAATTACCCCAATGCCTGATACTCTGGAAACTGATTCTGTCAGAGTTAGTGGTACAGGGACGGTAGGGGTGCGTTTGGTGGGAGTAAGTAGCGATCGCATCTACACCACTGAACCTGTAACGGAGCGAATCGCACATTTAACAAGGCAAATTCAGCAATTAGAAGCAGAAAAACGCCACTTGCAAGCCCAAGTCGATGCTTTAGCATTGCAATCTAGCTTTATCACCGGTTTACGTGAAAAAACAGAAGAACCCTTTGCACAAAGTTTATCCCGGAAAAATCTCAGCCTCAGCGAAACTTTAGATTTTTTGAACTTTCTCGGAAGCCAGTATAGTGAGTATGCGATCGCCTCTGGAGAGTGCAAAACCCAACAACAGGAATTAGACAAACAACTGCAAGCCCTCCACACCTCATTGCAAAAAATCCAAACACCTCATCCCAAAGAGAGTTTTAGCTTAGTTGTAGGAGTTGAAGTTGCAGGTGAAGGCGAGTTTGAGCTAGAGCTTTCCTACCTAGTAAATCGTGCCAGTTGGACTCCGCTATATGACTTGCGCTTTAGCACCACCAGCGATATTGTCCATCTGAGCTACCTTGCAGAAATCACTCAAAGCAGTGGCGAAAATTGGATTGGTGCAGCTCTCACCCTTTCTACCGCTAAACCGGGATTAGGTACACTTCCACCCAAACTTGAACCCTGGTATATTGATACCCTACGTCTTCATAGAGTGCGACAACGATTTGCTGCCCAGCGACCACTGTTGCCTACCATAGCAGATCCGCCTGCTTCTGCTGCTAGAGCAGATTGGCAAGGAGAAGATGAAATTGCAGAGGATAGTCTGATTCCAGCAGAAACCGTTACAGCAGAAGTATCCAAAGAAGGGAGTGTAGTTGCCTTTAAATTGAATGCTGGCGGTAACATTCCCAGTGATGGCGCACCTCATAAAACTACAATTTTCAATGATGATTATCCTTGTAGCTTTGATTATGTGGCAATGCCACGCTTAGTAAGTTTTGCTTATCTGCAAGCCAATGTAAAAAATACTGCCAACGGCGCGACTTTGTTACCAGGTAAAGCTAATATTTTCCGCGACAATGTTTTTGTTGGGACAACTCAGTTAGAGAATATTGCACCAGGGCAAGAATTCAAACTGAATTTAGGAATTGATGAAGGTTTAAAAATAGAGCGCGACTTAGTTGAACGTCTGGTAGACAAAAGATTAATTAGCAACCAGCGCCGGATTACTTATAGTTATCGGTTGATTATTACTAACTTACTAGACAAAGAAGTAAATCTGAAAGTAACTGAACAGTTACCAGTTAGTCGCAACGAGCAAATTAAAGTGCGCCTCAGCCGCAGCAACCCGCAAATTCAACTTGGTGAAATGGGGATTTTAGAATGGCAGTTAACTTTTCCACCACAGGAGCGACGAGAGATATATTACCAGTTTAATGTTGAACATCCGCCTGAATTAACTGTGGTTGGGTTAGATATTTAAACAACATCACTAACAATGATTTTAATTTAACAATGCAATCAAACAAATGGATGACCTTGTAGTTCAGGCAAAATACTAAATGTGTTAGTGTGTATAGCCAACAGCTGCACCGCAATTATCAGTAAATGTGTCAGATAAGTTGCAAAACTTATCTCTGAAGTCTAGTTTGCAGAATATCGGTCAATCTAATTATAGAAATTCTATATCGGCTCAATAAGTAGGGGTAGCAGGGGAGCAACGCGATTTTGTGACATCGGGTTTGAATTCTCAGAAACCCATAGCTAGATTCTCAATAAAAATAGCTATCTCATTAGGATCGCAGTATTAAATAAGTGATTTATACCCCTAATTTTTAGCACCTCACTTTTGAGCGTTACTCCCTTGCTAACTTGGCACTAACTTGCTTGCATATTATTTCTTATTCCACTGTGTCTGACGTTAAAGGGAGGATTTCGTCTGGGTTTTCCTCTACATAATCAGGTTCAAACTCAGTGAGTACTTTGTTATCTATTTCCTCTAGCCTCTGTACAGTAAGAGGTATACCTTGAGCTAGCTTTTCGTCGGTAAGTTCGGTTGAGCGCACTTTCATCAGCTCATCTGGGTTAGACATTAAATTCTCCTATTATGGTAACTTATACTCTCTTATCATCAGATAGAGTGTTAGGCAGCATAGTTCAATATTTGTTCTATTTGTTGACGCAAAGTAAGGTAATGACGGTAATAATTTGCCCATTCTCTAAATAGGACATGATTTGACAACGTTCCCTGATTGTAGTGGTAAAAAAATCTTCGGAGTCAATTTTTTGCTGGTACTCATATACACTGAGTCACTTAGCAATGGCAACCAAAGCATCTAACGGTGATGTCTATTGAATGGTCTGTTTACGCATTTTCTCTAGACTGCAAAATCATCATATTTTGATTGTAAGCGATCGCCTTTCCAAAATTTTCTCATCAAGGGCGATGAAAATTAGGCAAACTTGAATAGAGACAAAGGTGAACTCTTAAACGACAGTACCTTGGTGGTAGACAATTTTCCAACTTAGTTCGCTTCTTCGCCAAATTGTCGAGCGACGAGTCATTCGCTCTCCCTGAATCAATGTGTATGTCAGAAGATAGTTTTCGGGCGCGATCTCAAGGCAGTGAAAGTCTTTAGTTTCCCAAATCTCCTCAGTTGGATTTTCATACAGCTTTTCTAGCATATCTAGTATGTAATCCCGACTGTAACGACACCCAGAGGCTCCGACCTCCCAAAAGTCAGAGTCAGTCATGTCCTCGAAGTCTCGTCTGGTTATGCCGAACTCAGGTCTATGAAAGATGGGTTCTCGTCGCATGAGTTCGTTCAGCACAGGCACAAGTTTTGGATTGGTGACTAAGTGTGGTTCCATTTCCTTTCGCCTAGCGGTTGTGTCAGTTTTTCCGAGCATAAACCCAGATTCGCCGCCATGTTGACCTTTTTTTAATTAAAAATTAAAAGTTAAAAATTAAAAATTAATCAGAATA
>NZ_CAXTNP010000089.1:0-26553 GCF_964245575.1 uncultured Nostoc sp.
ATAAAAAGCTTCTGCATATTTATTGGGTGAATTAGATTCAACTCCTCGCAGCCTTAGAATTGATCGAAAGGTTTCTTCTGTAAACCATTGTTTATTATTTTGCGACGGAAAGCTCTCAATAATATATTGAATTTTATTTTGGCAAATTTCCTCATTTAAATTCACAAAGAAATTAGGATTTCATAAATCACCATCATATTTAGGGATTTCATACTCTAAAATTAAGTTATTTCTAAATGTGTTCCAAGTCAATTCGGAAATTAAGCAATGATCTTGATGCAAATCCTGGCGATAATGAGTAAAAATTAAATCAGGGCTGTATTCTCGTTTTAATTCCTCAAAAAAGTGTTTAATTTCAATTCCTATAAAAGGGAAAAATCCATCTTTAAATTGTTTTATTACTATATTTTTTATATTTGTATTGTCTAGAAATCTATTAGCGCTGTTATAAGCTTCTTCTTCTCTTTGTAAATTGGAACTAAATACAACCCAATAAAACATAATATTTGGGTAAGTTTCTACCAATTTTAATATCGTACCTCCGCAACCAATTTCTATATCATCACAATGGGCTCCTAAACACAAAACTTTATAGTTGAAATGTTTTTCTCCCTCGAAAGTGAATTTAAGCATATTGATGATTTTTGATTCTTAGAGAACAATTTGCCTGAGATAATTGCTTAAAACAATAATTACAGTAAATACCCTTACTAAATATCTACTGTAAAATAGACGGGTATTTAAGTATTAGCCAAACTAACTGGAATGGAATCATTAGTAATCTGATAATTCCGGCTATATTCCAAATATTTTGCCTTACTTTCAAGCAGGTTCCATACTGCCCAAGGAGCATTACCTTGGCAATAGATATCATCTAACTGTTGCTGCTCTTTGAAAGTATCCATACACGCCCAAAAGCTATTGTATTTATAAGCTACTAGTTGTTTGATTTTAATTAATCTTTGAAATGGTTGAAGCACTAATTCTTCTCCGGTTTCAATATATTTAAAGATATCTTTATGAAAGACAAAAAAGCCACCATTTATCCTAATTCCAGCTTCTTGAACACTTTGGATATCATTGACTAAACCATTTTCTTCTGTTGAAACTAAATGGAAACTTTGCGATGGTTTTACACACAGAAAACTGGCTATTTTGTTATGTCTATAAAAGTCATCAATTAAGTCAGGTAGGTGCAAATCTGTTAAGCCGTCGCTATAATTGGCTAAAAATACCTCTTCCCCTTCTAAGTATTTTTCAACTGCCTTGAACCTTTGACCGATGTTTGAAGTTAAGCCTGTATCAACAAAAGTAATATTCCAATCTTCAATATCACTATTTACGAGTTGAATTTTTCTGCCTCCCTCCTGTAAAGTAAAATCATTGGAAACACACTCATCATAATGGAGAAAATAATTTTTGATGACATCTGCTTTATAACCAAGACACAAAATAAAATCTTTGTGTCCATAGTGAGCATAGTATTTCATCACATGCCACAATATTGGTCTGTAGCCAATATGAACCATTGGCTTAGGGATATTGGTGGACAATTCTCTTAATCTTGTTCCTAAACCACCGCAAAATAAAACTACTTTCATCGTAATTTCCTTTGGTATTAATAAATCAGATTAAATTCAAGTTGCCTTCTTGCTTAAGAATTGATATTGACTTCAGGAATAGGTACAACAAATTTTCCACCCCAATCACGTACATACGACATCTGCGACATTACCTCATTTTTCAGATTCCAAGGTAAAATCAATAGGTAATCTGGCTTGGTTTCTTGAATCTTGTTTGGATGAAAGATTGGTATATGAGTACCTGGTAAAAATTTACCTTGTTTGAAGGGATTTCGGTCTACAGTGTAATCAAGGAAATCTTCTCTAATTCCACAATAATTCAAAAGAGTGTTACCTTTACCAGGGGCGCCGTAACCAGCAATTGATTTTCCTTGGCGTTTAGCTGCAATTAAAAATTCCAAAATTTGAAACTTGGTTTCCTTGACTTTTTCAGCAAAAGAAAAATAACTTTCTATGTTGATAAAGCCTGCTGCTTCTTCTTTTGCTCTTAATTCCTTTATTTGTTGACTGATAGATTTAGAATTATCGTCTATATGGCAACCATAAATCCTCAGAGAACCACCATGAGTTGACAGTTCTTCTACATCAAAGATAGTTAAATTGTGAGTAGCAAAAATCTTCTCTACTGTGAGTAAGGATAAGTAAGAAAAGTGTTCGTGATAGATAGTATCAAACTGGTTTTCCTCCATTAGTCTCATTAAATGGGGAAATTCCATAGTAATGACACCTTCAGGCTTAAGTAAAATTTTACAGCCTGCTAGAAAATCGTTGATATCGGGTACATGAGCAAGCACATTGTTACCTACTAATAAATCTGCTTGCTTGCCATTAGAAGCTAATTCATCTGCTGTGTTTTGTCCAAAGAACTTGACAGTTGTAGGAATGCCTTTTGCGATCGCTACCTCAGCGATATTAGCTGCTGGTTCTATACCTAAGACAGGTATTTGTTTTGATACAAAATATTGCAGTAAGTAACCATCGTTACTAGCTATTTCTACTACTTGGCTTGAGGAATTAAGCCCAAAGCGAGCTATTACTTTTTCAGTATAACTTTTAGCATGTTGTAGCCAAGAATCAGAGTAAGATGAAAAGTAGGCATAGTGGCTGAAGATATCTTGCGGACTTACATATTCTTGAAGTTGAACTAAAAAACAGTGATCGCACACGTAGACATGCAGTGGATAAAAGGGTTCCATTTGGTTTAGCTGTTCTGCTGTTACGTAACTTTCGCACAATGGTGACATTCCCAAATCCACAAAGGTGTGCTTTAATGTCGTCCCACAGAATCGACAGCCACAACAATTCACGCTTGTACCATTTTGTACAGATGATTGTAAAGTTGTCGTAGTCATTTGTTAACTCCCACACTGTTATATGCAACTTGATAGAGGTATATGAGAACCCTTACATCCTCACACCTGGTTCGGCGTGAATAGAGTCTAAAACAGATTCAAACAAAGGCCAGATTGTATCTTTCTCAGAAATTTCGCTTATAGGTAAAGGCCATTCAATCCCAAAAGCTGGATCGTCATAAGGCAGCCCACACTGGTAATGTGGCGCATAGAATTCACTCATTTGATACACAACTTCAGCCGCATCAGTTAGCGTCTGATAACCATGAGCGAACATCTCAGGCACATATAAAGTTTTACGGTTCTCAGCTGATAGCTCAACGGCAACATGTAACTTGTATGTAGGAGATTCAGGGCGCAAGTCGATGATCACATCATAGATAGCGCCATGAGTACAGCGAACCAACTTTACCTCAGTTGCCGGAGCAACTTGATAATGCATACCCCGGAGAGTACCCTTTTTGTGGTTGAAAGCGAGATTGCATTGGGCAATTGTTGGCTTTAAACCGTGAGCCAAAAATTCTTGAGCGCAGAAAGTACGAGCAAAGAAGCCACGAGTATCTTGCCGTTGCTCTATGTCAATAACGAATGCACCTTTGAGTGCAGTTTCTGTGAATAGCATTACTTATTCCAGAAGAAATTTTGATCTATTTGCTGAGTGCGAATCAGATACTCCAGCTGCTTTAAGCGAGTGAATCCTTTAAATAAAAAAGTGGATTCTGACATATCGATCGCAGTAAACACATCGAACAACTGCTGAGTACCTTTAACTGCATTCCACTCACACTTAAATCCCGGTAGTCTAGTGTTAATCTTCTCGAAAGAAACCCGATAGCTGCGGTTATCAGCACTAGTGTCACCAAAAGAAAGCTGGCATCCAGTAAAAACTTCAGCTACTATCTGGGCAATTTCTTTAACTTTATAGTTGCTAGCAGTGTCACCCACATTAAAAATTTGGTTGTGAATAATGTCGCGCGAGGCTTCGAGCGCACATACAATTGCTTTGCAAATGTCTAGCAAATGAACTAGCGGCCGCCAAGGAGTACCGTCGCTTGTCATCTTGATTTTTTTAGTCGTCCATGCTAACCCAGACAGGTTATTTAACACAATATCAAAACGCATTCTGGGAGATGCGCCGTACGCGGTGGCATTCCGCAAAAAGGTAGGAGAAAAACTATCGTTAGCTAATAACTTGACATCTCGCTCTACCAAAGTTTTACATTTGGCATAGGCTGTTTGGGGATTGACAGGAGATTCTTCCGTAACGTAGTCATCAGTACCAACGCCATAGACACTGCACGAAGATGTATAGACAAAACGACGCACACCAGATGTTTTAGCTAGTTGAGCAAGCCGAACTGAGCCTTGATGGTTAATTTCATAAGTAACATCAGGACGTAGTTGTCCGGCGGGATCGTTCGAGAGTTCAGCCAAATGAACGACTGCCTCAACACCTTGTAAATCTTCAACTGTGATGTGACGAATATCTTTATTAAGAGTTTTGGCTGTGAGTTTGGTACCGTTGTATAGCCAACCAACTTTGTAGAATCCTGTATCAACTCCGATAACTTCATGACCGTGTTGCATCAAGATTGGCGCCAATAAAGAACCGATATAGCCTTCAGTTCCAGTTACCAGTATTTTCATGGATGTCAAATCCTGATAGGTAGAGCTTGGTTTTGTAAAAAACCCTTGTTGACTTATAGGACTTACGCAAACAATAGCCAAAACCTGATTTTCAGGTAGGGGCACATGTAGACGCAAAGCGGCTTCCCGCAGGGTATTGCCCTTACTGCCTGTACTTTTACCTAAGTCCTAACTTAGTACAAAACCATTTCCTCAAGACGAGCTACCTCGCATGAAGAACCGCTTACAAGACTGTCTCGACTGTGCCTGATGTTGTGGTACTAGCACAATCTCTTACATAAATACCAGTGTGTAACAAGTGTGTTTGCGATCGCGTTCAAGAAAATGTATGACTTAATGTATAATTTATGTGAGAGGAGTTTGTCTATTTATCCTACTTTTCCCACTTTTCCTACCTTTAATAGTATTTAAAATAACAAAAGGCTAAAAGGTATTGTTTTCTCGAAAGGTAAAATTTTAGCCATAAGGGGGAAGAAAACCCGAACTAAATTAGTTACCTTTAAAATCAGTAATAATATTACTGTTAATGAATATTGATAATACTACATCATTATGCTAATAAGATAATTTTTCGCTATTAGAAAAAAATTTATGGTAGTAATGCATAGTAATGATAAAATAAAAAAGTATCGTTCAATACAGGAGCTATGCACTGCCCTCAATGCAACTCAAAAAACATAGTCAAAAATGGACACACTCATTATGGGAAACAACGGTTTAAATGTCACGACTGTGGGCGACAATTCGTTGAAAGCCTAACCCGACAACCAATTGATCTCTCAACACGTGAACTAATCGATAAACTTCTACTAGAACGGATTTCATTAAGAGGATGTTTGAAAAGTTTTGGGCAAATATAATTCGCTACTACACAGGCTTTCGTCCGTCTGCGCTGACTAACACAAAATCAAGGATTTCAAAGCCACAGAGGTGGGTTTCGTCTGTGTAGCCGCGATTTCCAATCGCGCAGGTGAGTAACATATTAGACTTTTCAAACAACCTCTAAGGGCGATCGCCCGCGTTACTGGAGTTTCATTACGTTGGCTTCAATACTACGTAAATCAGAAATATTACCAGGTTGTTAAATCTGTTGAAGTCACTAAAAAAAAACCAGGTCCGCTAATTATCTAAATTGATGAGATGTGGTCATATGTAGGCTCAAAAGCGAATAAACAATGGATTTGGCTTACTATTGACGCGACAACACGAGAAGTTGTTGGGGTATATATTGGCGATCGCTCTAGTCAATCAGCAAAACAAGTGTGGCAAGCGCTCCCCCCAGTGTATCATTAATGTGCAGTTTGTTACACCGATTTTTGGGAGGCTTACGAGCAAGTTTTACCAAGTAAACGTCATCGCGCAGTTGGTAAAGATAGCGGTGATACAAGTTACATTGAACGATTTAATAACACTCTACGTCAACGGATTTCACGCTTAGTACGTAAAACATTGTCGTTCTCAAAATCACTCGACAATCACATTGGCGCAGTCTGGTATTTGGTCCATCATTATAACGCTAGTTTACGCGCTTAGATCATTACTATGCACCACTACCAAAGATTTTTAGCTTAACTAGAGATTTAGAGCTGGTTTATGGCACGACGTTCATTGAAAGCATCTCCTGTAGGTATTGAGAAAGCAAAAAGTGCTTTCAAAATCAGACAATGGACGCAAGAGTATTTAGCTAGCGAAGTAGGACTTGAAACTCGCCAGTCAATCTGGAAATTTTTCACAGGTAAACCGATTGAGCGTCAGAACTTTATGGAGATTTGCTTTCAACTCGGTTTAGATTGGCAAGACATTGCTCAACTACCAGATCAGAGGCTACTGACAGAAAACAAGCAGGGATATGAAAACTATCAAGATGTCGAAAGCTTAGTGCAAATTTTGCGATCGCGTCTAAGTGATAAGATTCAATCCCAATGTGCCACTACGCGGTTGTTGGATATTCCTCAACCAATTAAACTAGAAGAAATTTATGTCAGCACCAATATTCAGAATAATATTACAAGTCGAAGATGGTTAGATATCCTCGATCTACAAGGACTGATTGCAGAAGGGTTCGACTGTTTTGCTTTTAATCAACTTTATCAAGAACGAGTCTCAGCAATACAAGCAGTTATCACCTATCCCAAACTAATGGTACTAGGTAAACCAGGGTCTGGTAAAACCACATTTTTACAGTATATTGCCATGCAATGCAATCAAGGCAATTTACTATCAGACCGGATACCTATTTTTATTCGCTTGAAAAACTTTGCTGAGAATGCTATAGAAACAGGAAATTACAGTTTATTGAACTATATTAGTCAAGAGCTTGCCGACTGTGGTGCTTCAGAACAAGAAATCCAAACATTACTAGTTAACGGTAGAATCTTAATTCTGCTGGATGGTTTAGATAAAATTCCAGAAGATGATAACGCCAAAATTATCAGTAAAATTTGTAGTTTGGCTGAAAAGTATTACAAAAATAAGTTTATTCTTACATGTCGTATCGGTTACCAACTGTATGGGTTTGAGGAATTTAGTGATGTTGAAATTGCTGATTTTGATTCTTCCCAAATTGAGGCTTTTGTCCAAAATTGGTTTATCATCGTTAGCAATAATTCCATAAAAAAAGCAAAAATCTTAGCTTCTCAGTTCGTGGAAAAATTACAGTTATTGGAGAATCAACAAATTCGAGAACTAGCTGTAAGACCACTTTTGCTTAATTTGGTTTGTTGTGTGTTTCAAGCCCGCTCAGACTTTCCAGTTAGAAGGGTCGAACTTTACAAGCAAGGATTGGATATTTTGCTCAATCGCTGGGATAAACTGAGGAACATTAAACGAAATGAAATTTATTTTCATTTGTCTTTACCTCAGAAGCTTGAACTGCTGAGTCAAATTGCTGCTATTACCTTTAAACAAGGTCATTACTTTTTCACACAAAGTATTGTCCAGCAATACATTACGGACTACCTCTCTAATTTACCCACAGCTCAAACTGAGCCTGATGTGCTGCAACTCAACAGTGAAGCAGTGCTGAAATTGCTTGAAACACATGGATTACTGATAGAGCAGGCGCAGGAAATTTATTCGTTCTCGCATATAGCTTTTCAAGAATATTTAACAGCTAAAAATATTGTTACTAGTTCCAACCCACAAATATTAGAAAAAAAGTTAATTGAGTTGGTTAGCCATTTGACTGAACCACGTTGGCGGAAAATCTTTTTACTAACTGCTGGCATGTTGGATAATCCCACTTGTCTGTTGCAATTAATGAAGCAACATATTGATCAGCTTGTTGCCTTTGATAAACAATTGAAAAAGTTCTTCAACTGGCTTAACCATAAGTCTCTTTCAGTTCAGTCTAGCCATAAAAGAGTAGCTATTCGTGCTTTTTATCTGACACTAGAACTTCTCGACGACTTGAGCTTGACTAATGATTTGGCTTTTTCCCTTGGGATCGATCTCACGCTCATTAGTAATCTTACTCCTGATTTAGCTCTAGATATAACTCTTCAGTGTGCCCTTCACTTAAGCCTTGCCCTGCCTTACGAACCGACTTTGGATCGAGTTTTGGCTTTAAGCTTTGCTCTCCCTAATGACCGAACTCTTGTCTCTAACCCTGAGTTACAGCATTCTTTGCAAAAACTTAAAGAACAATTACCGACCCCAGTTAAAGGCAAAGAAAAGTTAAAAGAATGGTGGAGTGCTAACGGTCAGACTTGGGCTAATGAATTGAGGTTGGCAATAGTTCAGTATCGCAACATTGGTCATCAATGGCAGTTCAGCGAACAGCACAAAGAAATCCTTAAGCAGTACTATACTGCCAACCAGTTATTGATAGATTGCCTCAAGAGTGCCTGTAAAGTGACTCCCACCGTACCACAGAATATTTTGGAAACATTATTGTTACCCACCCCTAAAATGTTGATGAGATAAAAAATATACCAGGTTTAGGAAGTACAGTAGCAACAGTTTTAAAACTACCCCTTTTAACGTGAGTATATGTAATACGGTTCGATTAAGATCCCCCCGCCTACGGCGACCCCCTTAAAAAGCAGGGCTGTTTCATTCGTAATGGTCATGGTTTTGTCAAGAGTATGAGCGATAAATTTAGGGAAGTTGGGAACCCTTAAAATTACCGTAACACTCCGTAAAATTAGGTGCGATCACCATGATAATTATCCAATTTTATTTTTTAATCACCTGATTTTTTGCCTGAGACGCTTGTAAATGAAGGCCTTTTTGGGAATGAAACAGCCCTGCCTTAAAAAGGGGGTAAATAGCAGCAAGAGCAAGCCTTTTTGAAGGGGGGTTGGGGGGATCTCCGAGAGCCAAACATACTAACCGAACCGTATTGTGAGTATATGTAATATTAAATTTATCTAAAGCGACGGGAAACTCCATCCCCTCGTGCGTGGAGAGGGATAGGTTAATGTATTCAAGCGCAAATTTTTGAACTGATATCAAGTTCGGCAAATCACTTACAATATGTCATTGCGAATGCAACGAAGTGGAATAAAGCAATTCGCTTGCGGTTTGGGATTGCCACACTCCGCTCGCAATGACATAAGTATTAAGTCGCACATGATATGACTCAGTAACAGGTGTCGCTGAGTTAAAGTATTTTTACCCAGATGATTGACCAACTGGATAAAAAACAGACTGAAGCTATAAGTTAACTTATACATTTCCGTAAACGCAATCGCAAACGCACTCCTGACAGACTTTAAGGATTACAAGACTGTTAATTAATAGCGATTGTGGTGGTACCAGCGCGAAAATATGCTGAAAATGCGTTACCAAGCTAGGTATATGCGTGTTTTTCTTCTTGAGCAAACTTGATGTAGCGTTTCAGTTTTGTAGTGAATTGTCGGGGGGGAATTTGCTAAACTTGACTTCAACACCTTCTGGCTTCTGTGCTGAACCACTTGCAAAAAGCGAAGTAGTCACAGTAAAAGGTAAGTTTTTCTTTATTAGAGATAAAAAGTTTTTTCTTAAAGGAGTTAGTTACGGCCCTTTCTCCATCGGTAGCCACGGAGAGTCCTTTCCAGAAAAATCAGTCGTGGAAAAAGATTTTGCCATGATGGCAGAAATGGGGGCTAACTGTCTGCGTACCTATACTGTTCCACCTGATTGGCTTTTGGATCTAGCTGCAATCTATGGTCTTAGGCTGTTAATTGGTATACCTTGGTCACAGCATATCGCTTTCCTCGACTCTTCTGCTGTGAAAGGAGAAATCCGTAACTGCATTGTTCAAGGAGTTAAAGTTTGCCGGGGTCATCCCGCCGCCTTTGCCTATTTGGTGGGCAATGAGATTCCTCCAGATATTGTCCGATGGCATGGAGCAAAACCAGTTCGGGCTTTTATTAAAGAGTTAATGGGGGTAGCAAAAGACAGCGCTCCCGAATGTTTAGTAAGTTATGCCAATTATCCTTGTACTGAGTATTTAAATATTGATTTTACTGATTTCTCATGCTTTAACGTTTACCTGCATCGGGAACAAGATTTTCGGCGCTACCTCTCTCGGCTTCATAACCTAGCCGAGGATAAACCTCTAGTACTGAGTGAGTTTGGCGTTGACTCGATGCGTGAAGGAACCCAAGTCCAAGCCGAAATTCTCTCTCAAAAGCTGTCATCTAGTTTTGAGATGGGAGCAGCCGGGACAATAATATTTTCTTGGACAGATGAATGGTTTACCGGTGGGTATGCCATACAGGACTGGGCTTTTGGTCTAGTTGACGCCGAACGGCTCAAAAAGTCCGCCTTCGAGACAGTTCAGCAGTATTACACAGCGCCTCTACCACCAGCGCTACCTGAGTATCCCAAAGTCTCGGTGGTTGTATGCGCTTACAATGCTGAAGGCACAATGGATAGTTGTCTAGCTTCTCTCAAAGAAGTCAACTATCCCAACTATGAAGTAATTGTAGTTAATGATGGATCGAGCGATCGCACTCTCGAAATTACTCAGCATTACGACTATGTACGCCTAATTAGTCAAGAAAACAAGGGATTAAGCTTCGCACGCAACGTTGGTCTGGCCGCCGCTACTGGCGAGATTGTGGCCTATACCGATTCTGATTGTATGGCAGATCCAGACTGGCTCACCTATCTAGTCGCCAAGTTTCTCTCCTCTGGTCTAGCCGCCGTAGGTGGGCCAAACTTATCTCCCCCGGAGGACTCTCTTGTTCCCGCCTGCGTTGCTGTCTCTCCCGGTGTACCTACCCACATACTTTTGAGTGATGAGGTAGCTGAACATATTGCTGGCTGCAATATGGCTTTTCGTCGGGAGATTCTACAAGAAATTAACGGCTTCAACCCAATATTTCGGACTGCTGGTGATGATGTTGATATATGCTGGCGACTGCAAGATAAAGGTTACACCATTGGTTTTAGCCCAACGGCAATAGTATGGCACTTTCGCCGTAACACAGTAGCTGCCTATCTCAAACAGCAACAAGGCTATGGCAAAGCAGAAGCACTCGTTTATTTTAAGCATCCTTTCCGCTTTAACCTTCTGGGACAGCCCTCTTGGTTGGGGAGAATCTACGGAGATTTATCTACATTTCTTCGTATTGGTCAACCAGTTATCTATTCTGGGGTGTTTGGTCGCGGTCTGTTTCAAACCTTGTACGAACCTTCCTCCTCGCTGATCTCTTATCTACCCCTGACACTGGAGTGGAATGTAGCAGCTTTTATCCTGTTTGTGTCTGCACTTTTGTCTGGCGATCGCCCGTGGCTGAGTGCAGTAATGTTCTTGATCTCTTTTAGCTGGTGTGTAGCTGGTGCTATCCAAGCCCGGATTGATTCCCGATTTCTCGGACTTAGAGCAAGGTTGCTTGTGGCGCTACTGATTTACCTGGGGCCGCTTGTACGTAGTGTAGAACGCTACCGTTGGCGGATTAAGGAACTCACCAAAGCGCAACCGATAAAGTTTGATGACCTGTAAATACTACAAATAGAAGAAGTTTAAAGACAATGACTCAAACACTAACTCAAGCAGATTTAATCAAGTTTGATTCGCCAGCATCCAGAGTAAATATTTCCTGGTGCGATCGCAGCTATGAATTGTCCTATTGGACAGAAACAGGAATGGAAAAGGAGAACCTGCTGCAAAAAGTGATGGATTTACTCATAGCCTACAAATATTTCATTGCGATGGATCAAGGCTGGAGCGACTGGGATTTAGAGATTTATCAGGGAATTTGGTCAAAAGTGCAGTTCAAAGTGTGTACAGAAAATCATGGTGGTAAAAAAAGAGTCATCAGGGTGCGGTGTGCGCCGAGGATGTCACAGTTAGCTACTATGGCTATGTTTGGCTATTTATTGTTCACAATTGTGGCAATTATTCTGGGAATGTCAGAAATAGCAGCAATAACAGTTGTGCTAGGTATGTTCAACGTCGGTGTCATCCTATATCAAAACTTCCAACTAGGACGTAATCTCTACCAAGTGATAGAAATTATTGCCAAAAGAGTCTACCTAGTACCGATAGAAACTACTAGTCATAAGTCTGCTCCGGCAAGTGCAATATTACAGCCATAATGACTACCGCGAACTTAACCTTAGATTTGAATATATATCGACGGTTGTTGCTTCAAGTCAGACCTTACTGGTTTCACATTGCGGGCACCTTTTTGCTTGACTTGCTGTCAACTCCCCTCGCTTTACTTACTCCACTACCGTTAAAAATTGTTGTTGACAACGTTATCGGCTCCCAACCGCTCCCTAGCTTCTTGGATGCACTTATCCCGGCGACCTTGACGCGTACCAAAACCACTTTACTTGTATTCGCTGTCAGCTTCGTAGTATTGATTGCCATACTGCGACCACTGCTTGGGATGGCAAGTTCGTTATTGCGAACCTACACCAGCGAAAAGATGGTTCTGGAGTTTCGGGCCCGCCTTTTGCACCACGCTCAATGCATTTCACTTTCTTACCATGATTCCGTAGGCACATTCGACTCTATATACCGCATTCAATACGATGCCCCTGCCATTCAATGGACAACGATTGACGGCATTGTGCCGTTATTGATTACAGGTTTGTGGCTCGTCGGTATGTTCTATGTCACTGCCCTGATTGACTGGCAACTAGCTTTGATTGCAATGTTAGTTTCACCCTTTTTGTTCCTAGTGACGCGGATCTCAAGTGGTAGTTTACGCACTCAGTGGCTTGACTATCAAAAGTTTGAAAGTTCGGCAATGTCAGTTGTCCAGGAGGTGTTGGGAGCAGTTCGTGTTGTCAAGGCTTTTGGTCGGGAGGAGCGCGAACGAGAACGCTTTGTCCGCAACTTTAGCAAAGCCATTTGGATAAATATCCGCATCGTTGTCGTCCAAAATTTTGTCAGTTCCCTCATCAACCTGATAACTGCTGTGGGGTATGCTGTCATTCTATTTATAGGCGTGCAACATGTCCAAACTGGTATTTTAACTTTAGGTGAACTCCTCGTAGTAGAGGCATATATTATACAGCTATATGGCCCCTTGCAATCTATCGGTAATCAAGTCACAGGGCTACAGCGATCGCTAGCTAGTGCCGAGCGAGCTTTCTTACTTCTCGATCAAGCACCAGATGTAGTTGAGAACAAAGATGCCCAACCGATTTCTCGTGCTTTAGGTGCAGTCACCTTCGGTAACGTTTCCTTCGCCTTTAACAACCACCAAGTTTTGCAGGGCATCTCCTTTGAAATTCCTGCCGGAACCCACTTAGGCATTGCTGGAAGAACAGGCGCGGGTAAGACAACCTTGGTAAACCTACTGATGCGGTTCTTCGATCCCACCAGTGGACAGATTTTGCTTGATGGCGTTGACTTACGCGACTACAAACTAGCTGATCTCCGCAACCAGTTTGCGATCGTTTTACAGGAGCCTGTACTCTTCTCAACGAGTATTGCCGAGAACATTGCCTATGCTAAACCTGATGCGAGCGATCGCGAAATTATTGCCGCAGCCAAAGCAGCTAACGCTCATGATTTCATCTCCAAACTATCGCAAGGCTATGAAACTCAAGTCGGCGAACGCGGTATGTGCCTATCGGGTGGCGAACGTCAGCGAATTTCTCTTGCCCGTGCGTTCCTCAAGGATGCTCCTATTCTGATCCTCGATGAACCCACTAGTTCCGTTGATACCAAAACCGAAGCCGTAATTATGGAAGCGATGGAACGTCTGATGCATAGACGCACCACCTTTATGATTGCCCACCGCCTTAGCACGCTAGAAAACTGCGATGTGCTGCTGGAACTTGAAAAAGGACAGCTCGCTAGCGTCACATCAAATGTGACAAAGGCTATTAAGAACCAACTTGTGATCAGCAGACACGACGAGCAGGTGGGTAGGGATAACCAGGAGGTTTTATGACCACAGTCTGCCTCTACGCGAGGACTCTCTACTATCCCACGGGCGGCGGTCACTTGTGGGTTTATCTCAACTGGGCATTAGGGCTGCGTGCTATTGGCTGCTCTGTAATCTGGCTGGAGGAGGGACACCCCTGCACTCCCGCCCACGAGTTGCAGGCGTACATAGCTTCCCTAAAAAGTCGCTTGGAGCCGTATGGTCTTGCCTCTTTTGTGGCGCTTTGCTCCTCAACAGGTGAGCCACTGCCTCAAGATGCCTTGGTAGGATGCCTAGACCTTGAAGCTGCCGCCGAGGCAGACCTGCTGCTGAACATGATGTACTGCTTATCTCCTGAGGTGGTGGGGCGCTTCCGGCGATCGGCACTGGTGGATATCGACCCCGGTCTGCTACAGACTTGGATGAGCGCCGGGAAGCTAAGTGTGGCGAGGCACGACGCTTACTTTACAATTGGCGAGACGGTAGGTAAGCCGGGAGCGCGGTTTTCAGATGTGGGAATTTTGTGGCAGTATACACCCCCGTGTGTGGCACTGGACTGGTGGTTGCCTCACAAGAACACTGCGGATGCGCCGTTCACTACTGTGTCGCAGTGGAACTCTGACGAATGGATGGAAGACTTGGGTGAGGTGTACGTTAACAACAAACGAGCTGGCTTCCTGCCATTCCTAGACCTGCCACAACACACAACACAGCCCCTGGAGCTAGCACTTTGCTTAGGGGATAATGAACAGGACGAGTGCGTGATGCTACAGTCGAAGGGCTGGCGTATACGCCATTCCCTAGAGGTTTCCTCCACACCGTGGGACTACCAGCACTACATTCAGAACTCTTGGGGCGAGTTTAGCTGCGTAAAGCCGTCCTGCATCCGTTTTTCTAACGCTTGGATTAGTGATCGCACTCTCTGCTATTTAGCCAGTGGTAAGCCGGCTGTGATCCAGCACAGTGGTCTTAGCAAGTTTCTTCCTGATTTTGCCGGACTATTTCGCTTCTCCAATTTGGAGGAAGCAGTATCCTGCCTAAAGAAGGTCTCGACTGATTACGAACGACAATGCCATTTAGCTCGCGCACTCGCAGAGGAATACTTTGACGCGCAGAAAGTGGTTGGATCTTTGCTGGAAAAAGTATTGGTTTAAAAATTCAGAGATTTGTAGGAGGAAAAAAAAGTGGATACTCAAGATTCTGCAAGCAGTAACCAAGCAAGTGAGCACACCTTAGCAATTTTAAGTTTTCACAAGATTGGTGAGCCGTCTCCCAATGGTTGGGAGACATGGTTCTATATACCAGAAGCAACGTTTGTTGGTTACTTAAGCTATCTTCAGGAAAATAACTGGCACGTGATCGACCTCACCACCTTTGTGCGAGGTCTCACTAGGCCAGAAATCTTACCCAAACGGTCTGCACTACTGACCTTTGATGATGGGTATCAGTCGATGCTAACGAGTACACTTCCCTTACTGCTCAAATTTGGATATCCAGCTGTACTCTTCGTGCCAACTGACTTCATTGGAGGGCGTAACTCTTTTGATGCCGACTGTGAACCGGATGAAGCAATCTGTGATTGGGACGAACTGCGTGAACTCGAGCGTTGGGGCGTTTCGGTTCAGCCCCACGGAGCCTCGCATCAGCGCTTTTCTGAGCTATCCCTTGCCCAGCAAGAGGAGGAACTACACCACTCCAAAGATTCGCTTGAGGCTGGGCTGAAAAAGCACATTGAGGTCTTTTGCTACCCCTATGGAGATGATGGAGGAAATCCGCAGGTGATCACGCAAATGCTGCAACGACTTGGATATCAAGCTGCTTGCTTGTATGGTGGCGATCCCATTTCCTTATCAATTGACCAAAAGGCGATCGCTAATCCGTATCATTTGCCTCGCTTGGCAATGGGGCCCGATACTGACCTGAAAGCAGTCTTAGAGCCAGAAGTAACTGCCTCTGCTGTTTCTTAGTCAGAATAATTCGTAAAATGCTCATTAGCTTAGTAGCCACCAATGTCTTCACAACTTCGCATCATCGTCACAGGACTCGTCGGCTTGTATCCAGTCGGTGGAGTAGCGTGGGATTATCTCCAGTATGTCATCGGGCTGGTGCAGTTGGGTCATGACGTCTACTATCATGAAGACACTTGGAGCTGGCCGTATCATCCCCTCGACAAAACTTATACCTCAGACGCTAGCTACTCAGCCCAATACATTCAAGATTTCTGGGAGCAATACGCACCAGAACTAAAAGAGCGGTGGCATTACCTGCATCTACATTCAACCAGCTTCGGCATGAGTCAAGTAGAATTCGACGAAGTAGCACGGACAGCTGATGTATTCCTAAACGTCAGTGGAGCGTGCATAATTCCCGATCGCCTCTCGTCGCGGTGCGTGAAAATTTTTCTCGACACCGATCCCGGCTACAACCAACTCATGCTCAGTGAACGCTTTGCTTGGTCAGAGAACGTTGAGCGATGGTGCGATTCAGTAGCAGCCCACGACCGACACTTCACTTATGCAGAAAATATTCACAATGCAGATTGCCTTATCCCTAAGGTAGATTTTGCATGGCAGACAACGCGGATGCCAGTTGTGATCGATTTGTGGGAGCGTGTCGCTCAGGTTCCACCACCCTTGAGGGGAGCGTGGACGACGGTGATGACTTGGAATGCCTTCAAAGGAAAGCTGATTTACAAAGGTGTAGAATATAACAGCAAAGGCAGTGAGTTTGAGAAATTGCTGACTTTGCCTCAAAGCACAAGTGTACCTCTTTCTGTGGCAGTGGGTGGTGTGAAAGCTCCCCTAATGGAGATAGCAAGTGCAGGGTGGAAAGTAGTCGATGGGCCTAGCACAACATTGACACCAGAAAGTTATCAGAAATTTATCGCTAACTCACGAGGTGAACTTTCCCCAGCCAAACACGTATACATAGCAATGGCCAGTGGTTGGTTTAGCTGCCGTTCCGCTTGCTACTTGGCTGCTGCTCGTCCAGTAGTTGTTCAGGATACTGGCTTTAGTGCCATCTTGCCAGTAGGAGAAGGAATTTTGACCTTTACAACCCAGGAAGAAGCGATCGCAGCTATCCATGAAGTCGAGGCAAATTATACATCGCACACAAAAGCGGCCCGTAACATCGCCCACGAGTATTTCGACTCGAATTTAGTACTGTGCCAACTACTTAATGCAGCGCTCACTTGAGGAGGTCGTCATGACTAGCCTACCTTTTAACATTACCAGCACCCCAACCAATTCCGATCCGGTCAACCGCCTGCGGATTATCGTGCTTGGCTACATCGTGCGCGGCCCTATAGGTGGCATGGCTTGGAGTGATTTACACTACCTTTTAGGTCTTGCCAGTTTGGGACATGATGTCTACTTCGTTGAGGATAGCGACGCCTACCCCTCTTGCTATGACCCAGTTAGAGGTGTGATGGATACAGATCCGACCTACGGGCTGCAATTTGCAACACGCATTTTTGCAAAAGTTGGACTAGGCGATCGCTGGGCGTATTATGATGCTCACACATCATTTTGGCATGGCCCCAGCGCTAACGATATCCTAAGCGTCTGTGCTACTGCCGATGTCGTTTTAAACTTCTCCGGCGTGAATCCTCTGCGTCCTTGGTTGATGGAGATCCCAGCACGGGCATATATCGATAAAGATCCAGTCTTCACTCAGATTCGGCACCTAATCGATCCTGCAGCCCTAAATTTAGCCAAGCAACATACAGCTTTCTTGACCTTTGGCGAAAATATTGACAGCATAGAAGCGCAGGGGCTTGTCGTCAGACATCGCTCTACCATTCCCAACGACGGACTACCTTGGCAAGCTACACGCCATCCCATCTTCTTAGATGCTTGGCCTGCCACACCAAGAGTTGAGTCAGGAAAGTTTACCACTGTCATGCTTTGGGACAGTTACCCAGCCCGCGAATACAATAGGCAACGCTACGGGATGAAGTCTGATTCTTTTCAGCCTTACTTAGATTTACCCCAGAAGATCGAATCCATCTTTGAGTTAGCGGTAGGTAGCCCAACAGCACCGCGATCGCTACTTGCTAGTAAAGGCTGGGTAGTACAAGATCCCCACGAGACGACATTAGACCCTTGGACATATCAGCACTACATTCAACAGTCGAAAGCAGAGTTCACCGTCGCTAAACATGGCTATGTAATTAGTCGTAGTGGTTGGTTTAGTGAGCGAAGTGCTGCTTACCTCGCCAGTGGTCGCCCGGTACTCGTTCAGGAAACAGGCTTTTCTGACTGGTTGCATCAGACAGGATATGGTGTTATTCCATTCAATACCCTTGAAGAAGCACTCGCAGGAATCGAAGAAATTAACAGCCGCTACCAGTTCCACTGTCAAGCCGCTAGAGAAATAGCCGAAGAGTACTTTGATGCCCGCAAAGTACTAACACAACTCCTCGATCGCATAATTTAAGGAGTCAGATTTCAGATGATTACCTCTACTTCTCCTACCATCAGCGTCATTATCTGCACCTACAACAGACATTCCAGCCTGCAAAGGGCAATTGACTCTGTTTTGTTGCAAAATGAGAAAGATTTTGAACTGATTATTATTGATGATGGTAGTGATGAACCAGTAGAGATACATCATCATACATCTATACACCTGATCCGCACTAAGCATGGTGGTATTGGTGCTGCACGTTCTGAAGGATTGAACGCTGCTAGGGGTACATTCGTTGCCTACTGTGATGATGACGACGAATGGAAACCGAACCATCTAAGTAAACTTTTACAGTATTTGAGAGAAAACCCAGATATCAGCCTTGTTTACGGTGATTCTGAATGGGTGCAAGCAGATGTGTCACCGTCCCCAGTCGCTTACTCATTTGACTATGACGGTACACTTTTAAGTTATGGAAATTACATCTTTGCTACTGATGTGATGCACCGAAGAAGTGCTGCGGTGCAAGTAGGCGGCTTTGACTCATCGCTACAAGCCTATGAAGACTGGGATTTGTGGTTGCGAATGAGTCAGGTGTATTTACTCAGGCATATTCCAGTGGCGATCGCATCTCATCACTGGCATCAAAATTGCCTCTCAGCAGGCGATCGCTGGCAAGAATGGGAAAAAGTTTATTGGAATCACCAGCAGAGATTAGCCAAAGCGGGGGCTGTTGCTCAACATGATTTAATATTTGATGCTGCTGAAATTGCTTCTTTCGATCGCAGTACTTGGCAGCCAGGACGCAGAGAATTGATCTGGCACTCTATCCTTCGTCCCAATGAAGGCTATGGCTCTGTAGGGCGACAACTGCTGAAAGCTGTTGCCAATCAAGGTGTTGATATTACAATTGCACCAACAAAAAACCAAGCGCCAAGAGGCTTTGAAGACTTTTTTAAACCTCTGGATCGCTGGAGCCGAATTGGCTTTTACTACCACTATGCTGTTTGTCCTAGCGTGCTGCCATGCGATCACATTGTCAATTATTGTATGTGGGAATCTACTTTAGTTCCCAAAGATTTTGTTGAGGAAATCAACAAATCTGTGACATTACAATATGTCCCTTGTCAGCAGAATGTGGAGAGTTTTTTGGAATGTGGTGTCAATGTTCCGATTAAGGTTCTACACCACGGAGTAGATACACAACAGTTTCCTTTACTTAACCGCTATCACTCAGAAGTTTTCACTTTTGGAACCTTCGGTGACTTCAGCCCTAGAAAAGGAATAGATGTTCTAATGCGGGCATTTCAAGATGAATTTTCTCCTCAAGAATCAGTGCGCTTGCTAATGAAGAGTTCGGTAAAAGCGGCGGCTTATGAAGTAAACGATGCGCGGATAAAATTCATTTCTGGTTTTATGAATCAAGAGGCGTTATTAAAGTTTTTGCAGGAGCTTAATGTATTCATTCTCCCGTCCCGGGGTGAAGGATTTGGTCTTTGCGGTTTAGAAGCAATGTCTACTGGCTTACCATTGATAGCGACAAACTGGAGTGGCCCTTCTGAGTACCTTAATCCTGAAGATAGCTTTTTATTGGACTATCGTCTGGTAGATGCACAGGGTATCGAATCTAATCGTGTTCGCTACTTCGGTATGTGGGCAGAACCTGATTATGAACATCTCCGCTATTTGATGCGGTGGCTGTATGAACACCCAAGTGAGGCTGCTGTAGCGGGACAAAAAGCAGCGCGGCGAGTTCATGCAAATTGGAGGTGGGAGCGTGTTGCAAAACAGATGTGTGCTGATTTTGACCAGGTTGCTAGTTAATGTTTTATGAAAAAACGAACCGCAGAGTACGCAGAGTACACGGAGAAATGAATCAATTCAAAATAAGAGTTTTTAGCTCAGTTTTACTATCTTTAATTGTTTGGTGTCAGAAATGTTTAAAGAAAAAGTTACTATTGCAATTCCTACATACAATCGGGCGGGGTTACTTCAGGGCTGTATCAAAAGTGTGTTAGCCCAAGACTATCCAGATTTACGGTTGTTGGTGTTGGACAATGCTTCAGATGATGATACTGAGATAGTTGTGCGATCACTTGCTAAAGAAGACGAGCGAATTACATATATCAGGCACGAAACAAATATTGGTTTCGCCAGAAATTGGAACTGTATGATTGAAGCGAATCAGAGTCCATATTTAACTATAGTGCCGGACGACGATTTAATTCTTCCTGGCTTTATCCGCGAATCCGTCCAAGCTTTGGATGAACATCCCAGTGCTGGGTTTTCTTTGGCGTTGGCTAAGTTCATGGATGGTGACAGCACAATCTTGCCTCAAAAACAAGACACTGGAGATATGCCAGATGGCTTAATCAACGGTCTGGAATACATCGATTTGTGTATTGCGTGGCGCGGTTGCTCTATTTATACTGCTACTACAATGATGCGGGCTGCTGCACTTGCAGAAGTAGGCTCGTTCGATAGTCCCCACTCCTGGAATACGATTGACTCCAATTTATCCTTCCGTCTGGCGGCGCGTTTTGATATTGTTTTCTTGAGAAAGGAGCTTGCCCAGATTCGCGTCCATCCAGGACAATTATCAGATTACCCTTGGCAGAAGTTTGCTGTTTTGGCTGAGTCCATCGATGCGATCGCTTACCTTCTAAAATCAGACCGTGCTGCTGATGCAACCTATCGTCAGCAACTAGCAGAGCGCTTACTAGCTTTGAACGCGAGAAAAAGTGAGTCTATACACCACTTAGTACCCCATCTATATTGGTCTTGGACGGAACGATTAGAACTAGCAGCACAAGACGTGGCTGCATTGATTCCCCCAGGAGACAGTTTTATTTTAGTTGACCAAAATCAGTGGGGGGATCAGTTTGTCGTACATCGCCATGCTATCCCTTTCCTCGAACGAGATGGGCAGTATTGGGGGCCACCAACAAACGACGAAATGGCTATTTCAGAACTAGAGCGATCACGTTCAAGGGGCGCTAGCTTTATCATTTTTGGATGGCCAGCCTTTTGGTGGCTGTATCATTATGACGCGCTGCATCGCTATCTGCACTCCAATTTTCGCTGTGTACTGAAAAATAGCCGCCTCATCGCCTTCGACTTACGGCAGTATTAGCCGTCCTCACTTGTAGTTAACTGCTTTCCTCACACTGGGACAAGTTTCATGATCTGGAAATATGAAAAAAATAAATTCAAGATTGCAGGTCGATGGCTAGCCTGGTCAGGAGTTTTGGCTGTTGCCGGTGTGGGCGGTTTGACATACTTTTTAGTTCTTAATCAACCTCCTGAGCCAATAGCAGTACGCTTACTCACCGTGGAAAGGGGTAATGTTGAAACCACAATCAATGAGACTGGTACTGTTGAGTTGCAGGAACAGCGGATTTTGAAGTCCCCAAAAGAGGGTGCAGTGGAACGAGTCATGGTAAAACCTGGTGAGAGGGTAAAACTTGGTCAAGTGCTGCTTACCCTGCGCTACCCGGAGCGAAAAATTGCTCTTACCAATCAGCAGTTGCAAATTCAACAAGAGCAACTAAATCTAGCACGTAGTCGTCAAAAAATTGTTGAAACCCAAGAAAGATTAACAGCCGAGGAACGACAACTCCAGAGGCTTACTCCCCTGGTGCGAGAGGGAGCTATTGCCCAACAACAAGCCCAAGCGCAGGAAGACGCAGTGCGTGTGGCTCGGGCTAACCTGCGAGATAATCAAGCAGAGGTACGTACAAACGCCCTTAAAATTGAGAGTTTGCAATTGGAGCGCCAACTTATTCAGCAGCAACTGCAAGATAATATTGTGACTGCACCATTGAATGGCGTAGTCTTGGGTGTCAATGTAGAGGATGGTGATGGGGTCGAGTTGCGTACTAACCTGCTCACCTTGGGCGACCCAAGCAAAATACTAGTGAAACTCCAGCTTTCTACTCTCAACGCTGCTCAAGTTAAAGTTAATCAGCTTGTCCGTGTTAATGCGATCGGGCCGAATGCAAAGACATTCTCTGGACGCCTGCAAAGCCTATATCCTCAAGCACTCAGCGCTGAAGCCCAAAAACAAGACAGTAGCAGTCCCAAACAATCAGATCAACCAACAGTACCCGCAACGGTTTGGCTTGATACCCCTACTCGCACACTGCTCCCTGGTAGTAGGGTAAATGTCGAGGTTGTGTTGCAGCAACGGCAGAACGTAGTAGTTTTAAAGACAGATGCGATTGTGCGATCGCAAGGGCATCCCTTTGTATGGGTTCGAGATCGCCAAAATCAAGCCCAAAAACGCACCATTAATCTGGGATTGCAGGGGTTGATGGCTGTAGAAGTAACCTCTAGTTTAAATCCTGGCGAACAGGTCATACTGCCGCCCGTTGAGCCGCAACTCAAGCCAGGGCTACCAGTTAAGGCAAGTGAATGACATTCACCCCTGTACCCATTTTTAAGCTAGAGCAAAGTGACTATTATGACTCTTTCAGTTTTTGACTTATTAAGTATTACCTTTAACTCCTTAGGTAGAAACCCCTTGCGTTCTGCTCTGACTACTCTAGGGATATTTATGGGTGTGGCTGCTGTCAACGCTACGCTTCAGGTAGGTACTATTAGCCGGGCCGTGATCGCTCAACAATTGGCAAAACGAGGCGCACCTCAAGTTTCAGTTTATCCAAACTGGGATTCTGGCGGTCAAGCCACCGAACTTAAGTTGGAAGATATGGAATTCTTACGACAGCGAATGGTGGGCTTGCAGGCGATCAGTTCTTTTAATTGGGCTGGTTCTACGCCAACTGTATTTCGAGATAAAGAGTTTACTCCAGCCATGTCACCTGTTTCCCAAGATTTTTTGCTGACTTCAGGGAAATCATTGGTGTCAGGACGGTTTTTTACATCTGAAGATTTTGCCAACTACCGTCCGGTGATAGTGATCGATCAATTGCTGGCAGAACAACTTTTCCAAAAGCAGGAACCTGTGGGGCAGCTAATTTATGCTGGGTATAGGCCCTATATCGTCGTAGGGGTGGTAGCGACTACTATAGATGAAAATGCACCCCCAACGGGTCAACTGTATGTGCCGACATCTATTTACAACGCTTTGACTGGTAGCCTCGACATTGGGAGCATTCAAATGCGCCCCTACTCTCTTAAAAATGTGGAAGACTTAAGCCACCAAGCTGAGGATTTGCTGCTACAAAGATTTCCAGGTTACAAATTTAAATTTTGGAATAATGTATCAGACATTATAGAGCAGCAGAAAACTTTAGAGATGGCTTCCCAAGGTTTAACAGTAGTAGGAGTGATCACGCTGTTAGTTGGCGGTGTTGGGATTGCAAATATTATGATTGCCTCAGTAACTGAACGAGCCTCTGAAATAGGTTTGAGACGGGCGGTGGGTGCAACCCAACGGGAAATCATGCTGCAATTTATTCTAGAGGCAATGCTTTTAAGTTTAATCGGAGGGACAGTAGGTCTAGGAGTGGTGCATGGATTGACTGTTGTGGTTACCGATACCTTTAGCTTGCCCTATGAGTTTAACAGCAGAATTGCAGTGCTAGCACTGGGATCAGCGCTAGTGGTGGGGGTGGGAGCTAGTTTGCCTCCTGCCGTGCGGGCCAGCCAGATTGACCCAGTAAAAGCCCTACGCTCAGAATGATCAACAGGCTGGCTTCAAGGAGCATCTGCTATCTACCTATGGCGATTTGGAAAGCTTCGGCTACAGGTACTAAGGGGTATTGAGCCGAGATACGTGTAAGTGCAATTCGTTCTGGAGAAACCCATTTCTTGGGGGGATTCCAGGCTTTAGTAGAGTAACCCTTATGGGGCGGGAGCAATGCGATTTTGTGAGATGACCGCACCTGGAGAGCGATCGCTAATAAACTCTTACGTATAGGTTTAGTATTTAATACAACAACCATATTAATATTGCTTAGAATATCAAACCTGCTACCAAAAACGAAGTTTCTGTACATTGTTGCCACTAGAAAAAAGGTAAAATTTCCTTTCAGGAATAGTTTTGAAATAGGAAGTATCTACCTTTATGGAAAAAAACATATCTGCGAGTGTAAGGTTTGTCGGTTCATTAGCAGATTGCCAAAAAGATGTAACAAAATTTTTAGATTTTAAAAATATCGAGGAATGGTCTGGAAGAATAGTTAAAGAAAGAGAAGAAAAAATTAGACAGGCTGCGTTAGTTTTAGCGGGTCAATGTATCGCCATATTATTGCATAAGCTTTCTCAATCAGAGTCAGCTCATCAAACAGCAATTAATCAAACCAAAAGATGGTGGCATACCGACACGCAAAGACACGGTTATACAAAGAGGGAAATATTAACAGTAGGTAATGTTGTAGTAAGTCTCAAATTACCATACGTTGTTCAAAAAAAAAGAAAAAAAAGCGAAAAATAAATTTACTCATGTTGGATTCTGTCCCTTATTAAAATGGTTAGGAATGTCAGAAGGCTTGACCCCATTAGTTTGGTCAGATATTGCAAAATATGGTGCCATAGCTAGTTCTTTTGAAGCTGCACATACAATCCTGGGTGATTGGGGAATTAATATTAGTCTTAAACGAATTGAACGATTGACATATAAATTTGGTCAAATTGGCATTGATTTACGTCAAGCTAAAATATCTAACTTACAACAAGGTAAATTACCTGATGGAAATATACTTAAAGACCAGAGAGTTGTAATTGCTGTAGATGGTGAGTCCAGTCGGCGGTGTCGGTTTCCGTCCCGTCGAACTGGCGAACCCGAAGGGCGGCAGGAGTAAAATTAGGATTAATAAAAAAGGTAGAAAAAATCCCAAAACAAATAAGCACGGCTTTATAGGGGAATGGGTTGAGCCAAAATTAGTAACAATTTATATGGTTGATGAACAGGGGAAAAAAGTCAAAAATAACGAGTTCCAGATTGTAAATGATGGCACTTATGAAGACTATAAAGGCTTTTTACCAATTTTAGAAATGTATCTGATTAGTTTGGGAATTAGTCAAGCAAAACAAGTTTTACTAATTGCTGACGGTGCTGAATGGAAATGTCAGCATATTCCTCCTTTTTTAAAGAAATTGAAATCTCCCGATGCCACTTATCAATTATTTGATTTTTACCATGTTAATGAGCGGCTGCATAAATTTGCTGATGTGGCTTTTAGTGATGACAATGAGCGAAATAATTGGTTTAAAAAAGCACGGAGAACCTTAAAAAAAGGTAATGCCATAACCATAATTAGGCAGATGGATGAATTTATCTCTGAAGCTACGGGAGAACGTTGTAAAACTATGGTGATACAGAGAAATTACCTCTTACGTGCTTATAGTCAAGGGTGTTTGAATTACGCTAAAGTTATAGCTCAAAAACTACCCATTGGTAGTGGTGCAATTGAAAGTTTAATCCGCCAAGTTGTCAATTTAAGAATCAAGGGTAACAGTAAATTTTGGTTGAAAGAAAATGCGGAAATTATCTTACATCTGCGTTGTCAATGGATAGCTGGAAGTTGGAATAATTTTTGCGATTCAATTTTAACCTGTTTTATCAATCCTAAAACAGTTGGATAAATTTTATACTTATATCAGCTATTTGAAATTTTTCTGTAGCAATAGATACTTATATTATGGATTACTGCCGTATACACCAACAAGAGCAATAAAAATCAAATTATTTAACCGCTATCTTCTTGGGATATTTTAAGAAGATAAATTGTGGTGTGATTTAATCATATTCGTGTAATAAAAATTTATTTTTTCATCAGTATTTGTGTTTAGCAATCGCACCTTTTTTCCCAACCTCACAAAATCGCATTGCTCCCATAACTCTACTACATCAGCCCTCTCTCTTCATCCTCTTATTTTGGCTAAGGTATTGTTAATATACGCTAATAGAACTCCTAAGAAACTTTTCGGATAATTCTGTATGCTGTAAACTCATTTACTGTCCAAGTTTGGCCAATATGAAAGTATATGCGGTATTCTCCGGAGGTGGAGCGTCTCCGGCTTTGCTCCAATATTCCAATGTCATTAACAATTGGTCTGACAAGCAAAGTTTCCCTGGCCTTGCTGTTTTTTGTTTTATTTGCTTTTGCGTAGGCGCAGCCCATCGTAGACATCGCACTATCTCTAGCATCTGGTTAAAAGTCTTTGGACGTACACCACACATTGCTGTAAAGTCTTCTGGTTTCAGGCTCTTTACTGGAGTTTAAACTAAATTCTTTTTTTAAGGCTACAACCCTTGTGTGGTAAGCATTTTAGACTTCG
>NZ_CAXTNP010000090.1:0-26525 GCF_964245575.1 uncultured Nostoc sp.
GTATAATACAATACTATTTGTATATATTTATCTGTCTTATAAAAAAATATTTGAAAAAGAATATCATCACTGTTATAGAGATAGTTGTATCTGCTGGAAATAATAATTATCCTTTTTTCACCAACACACAGTAGCAACAGGCTACTTTACCCTTCTAGAACTAGACAATTATTCTCAATAAAATGTATCTATAATTTGAAATCAAAAACAATGTAAGTTTGTGTTCAAAGTCATCGGAATTTGATGATTAAAAAGTAATTTTTGAATATAAAAGAATAAAAGATTAGGATAATATGATGATTAATGCACAAACAGATTGAAAGGCAAAATTGCCGAGGGATTATTTATGGCACAACTAACAGGTTTGACATTTGGCGGTAAGGCTTGGACACCAAAATTCGCTCAAGAAATTGACAAGGACAAATGTATCGGCTGTGGCAGATGCGTTAAAGTATGCGGGTACAATGTGCTAGGTTTGAAGGCACTCAATGAAGAAGGCGAATTTGTAGAAGATGAAGATGATGAAGAAGTTGAACGGAAAGTAATGGCAGTGACTTCTCCAGATAACTGTATTGGTTGTGAAGCTTGTTCACGGATTTGCCCCAAGAATTGCTACACGCATGTTGAATTAAACAATTAAGGTTTTTGAAGTTAGTCAAAATTGTTGTTAATTCAAGGAGGCACTGTTTGTATAAAGCGCAAATGCGCTAGGCAAGGTAACTTGAGGGGAATACTAAATATTTACTGTAACTAATAAAAAGTTCACAGTAAACAAATCCGTAGATCGCAAAATGTAAGTTATTAACAAATTTAAACTTGCTGCTAATATAGCCTAATCAATATTAGGTCTAACAGTGCCCTCTTGGAACAACTAGCTTTTCTGGGAGCAGGGGGCTACCTTTTTCATAGGAGTTGAAATATAATTTGTAAGTTTTTGGGGGAAAGATATGGAAAAAATCTGGAAGTTTCCCCCATTTTTTATGGCTGCACGTTAGAAAGTTAATAAGTGAAAAGGGAATGGGGAATAGGGAATAGGGAATGAGGAATAGATAAGAATGCCCAGCGCCTAAATACCTAATACCAGAAAATCACACCTTTAAAGACTGTTTACACAGGTAGCATGTATGCAACAAGTTCCTGTTTCACTATGGACTCTGGTTGCTGGGATAGTAGTTACAGCAATCAGTATTTGGATTGGTCAGAATCACACTCTGATGCCGGTGCAAGCATCGTTACAAGCGCCTTTGGTAGACGGTTTTTTCAGCGTCATGTTTACCATTGCGATCGCACTCTTCTTAGTGGTTGAAGGAACAATTGTAGTTTTTTTGATTCAGTTTCGTCACCGTCGGGGTGACGATACCGATGGCGTGCCAATAGAAGGTAACTTGCCCTTAGAAGTCTTTTGGACAGCAATTCCAACAGTGATTGTCCTCCTCTTAGGCATCTACAGTGTAGATGTTTTTAACCGAATGGGAGGCTTTGATCCTGCGGGTCATCCTCATTCAGCAGCTCATGTTGCTCATATACCGGGGAGTGCGATTGCTGCGACATTAAGCGATACTGAAGCAACAGCTGCCCCAACAACTGCCCCAACAATTGCCCCGACAATTGGGATTGGCGCGTCTCCTCAAACGCTAAACAAACCAGCCGATTTAGTTGTTGATGTCAAAGGCATACAGTACGCCTGGTTATTTAATTACCCTGATAGTGGCATTACCTCTGGGGAATTGCACATACCCGTTGGTGCTGATGTCCAACTCAACCTTTCAGCACAAGATGTAATTCACTCATTCTGGGTGCCAAACTTCCGCCTGAAGCAAGATGCACTTCCTGGTATCCCTACCGAACTACGATTTGTCGCCACTAAACCAGGTACATATCCCGTAGTTTGTGCTGAGTTGTGCGGTGGTTATCACGGTTCAATGCGGACACAGGTAATTGTCCACACACCAGAAGAATATAATAACTGGCGGACAGAAAACCAGATTGCTCAACAGCAAAACCTAAATCAAGTCGTTGCAATTAATCCAGCCGACTTATCAACATCAGAGTTTCTCGCACCCCACACCCATGATATGGGAATTAGTGCAGCAACTCTAGAGTCATTAGTCATTGGTCAGGAGAGACGCAATTAATCGCGTCTGTACAAGAGTCAAATTTAATTACTTTGGACGTTTGACCCTGGACTTTGCATAAGGGTAAAAAATATGACGCAGGTAGAATTTCCACGGAATACTCCACCAGAAGAAAAGAAACCGAAAATGCTTGCTGGCCATACCTCCCATCCGAAGGCGTGGAAATGGCAGGACTATTTTACATTTAATGTTGACCACAAGGTTATTGGTATCCAATACCTAGTGACGGCGTTTGTGTTCTATCTCATTGGCGGGCTGATGGCTGTTGCTCTCCGTGTCGAATTAGCAACACCAGATGCAGACGTACTCGACCCCAATCTGTATAACGCTTTCATGACCAATCACGGGACGATCATGATCTTCCTGTGGATTGTTCCTAGCGCCATTGGGGGATTTGGCAACTATTTGGTGCCGTTGATGGTCGGTGCTAGGGATATGGCTTTCCCGAAGCTGAACGCGATCGCCTTTTGGTTAAATCCACCAGCAGGTGCGCTGATATTAGGTAGTTTCATTTTTGGCGGTTCGCAATCTGGTTGGACAGCTTACCCACCTTTGAGTTTGGTGACAGCACCAATCGCTCAAACTATGTGGATACTTGCGATCGTTTTAGTGGGAACTTCTTCAATTTTGGGTTCGCTGAACTTTGTGATCACCATTTTGATGATGAAGGTTCCTAGCATGAAATGGGATCAAGTGCCCTTGTTTTGCTGGGCAATCTTAGCAACCTCGCTGCTAGCACTTCTGTCCACACCTGTATTAGCAGCCGGTTTAATTCTGCTGTTATTTGACCTCAACTTTGGTACTTCCTTCTTTAAACCAGATGCAGGCGGTAACGTTGTAATTTATCAACACTTATTCTGGTTTTATTCTCACCCGGCAGTATATTTAATGATTCTGCCCATCTTCGGCATCATGTCGGAGGTAATTCCAGTTCACTCCCGCAAGCCAATTTTTGGTTATAAAGCGATCGCTTATTCTAGTGTAGCCATCTGCGTTGTGGGTTTGTTCGTCTGGGTACACCACATGTTCACCAGTGGCACACCCGGTTGGATGCGGATGTTCTTCACTATCTCCACTCTTATAGTTGCAGTTCCCACTGGCGTGAAGATTTTTGCCTGGGTTGCTACCCTCTGGGGTGGTAAAATCCGCTTCACAGGTGCGATGCTTTTCGCCATTGGCTTGTTGTCCATGTTTGTCATGGGTGGCTTAAGCGGTGTGACGATGGGAACAGCACCTTTTGATGTTCATGTCCATGACACATATTATGTAGTAGGACATTTCCATTACGTTCTGTTTGGCGGTTCCGTGTTTGGCATCTACGCTGGCATTTATCACTGGTTCCCCAAAATGACCGGACGAATGTTGAATGAAAGCTTGGCACGCATTCACTTTGCCCTTACCTTCATCGGTACTAATCTGACCTTTTTACCCATGCACGAGTTGGGTTTACAAGGAATGCCGCGACGAGTGGCAATGTATGACCCCCAATTTATCGACCTCAATCAAATTTGTACCTTTGGTTCATTTGTTTTGGCGATATCGGTAATTCCTTTCACCATCAACATGATCTACAGTTGGCTGAAAGGGCCTTTGGCTGGTGATAATCCTTGGCAAGCTTTGACCTTAGAATGGACAACTAGCTCACCACCTGCAATTGAAAACTGGGAAGTGTTGCCGGTTGTGACTCATGGCCCTTATGACTACGGTCATGGTCATAGTAATGAGGTACAGCCATCTGCAACGCCGGAAGCTAGTGCTTAGTTAGTAGAGTGAGTAATGCGATCGCTCTCAAGCTGACTGCAATTTCTAGTCATTTGGTTTGAGAACTTGAAACTTGAGCTTCAGAACTCGGAACTCGCAATTTTGAGAATTCCTGAACAAGTGAAGAGTTGAGTTAAACAAGGACTTTGAATGAAGAATGAAAATTTTGCCGCTTCAGACTTCATTCTTCATTCAAGCTTCCACAACAGACGCAGCAGATAATATTGTCAAAAAATCTATGACTATAGCTACAACCACAAGCGAAGATCACAGTGCAGGACACGAAGAACATCCAGATTTAAGAGTTTGGGGATTGTTGACGTTCCTCGCTTCTGAATCCCTAATGTTTGGGGGATTTTTTGCCACTTATTTGTTTTTTCGAGGTACTACAGCAGTTTGGCCTCCAGAAGGAAGTGAAGTAGAACTACTCGTGCCGACGATTAACACCATTATTCTGGTGTCTAGTAGTTTTGTCATCCACTTCGGTGATACGGCGATTAAAAAGAATAACGTCAAGGGAATGCAACTGTGGTACGCAATTACCGCAATCATGGGGGCAATTTTCTTAGGTGGTCAGGTTTATGAGTATTCAACTTTAGGATACGGACTCACTACCAACGTCTTCGCCAACTGCTTTTATATCATGACAGGGTTCCACGGTTTGCACGTTTTTGTGGGACTGTTATTGATATTACGTGCATTGTGGCGATCGCGTATTTCCGGTGAATATTCTGCAACCAATCATACTTTTATCGAAATGACAGAAATTTACTGGCACTTCGTAGACATTATCTGGATTGTTCTGTTTACCCTAGTGTACGTTCTTACTCTGTTTTAACAAAAGTCAGGAGTTAGAAGTTAAGAATTTCTAACTCCTCACTCTTAACTCCTAACTCTCAAAGAGATTATTATGCAACTTGATGCAAACAAATTCTCATGGTTTCAGGTTCCAGAGGACATCAAAAATTTATTAATTCTAGCTGCACAAAACTGGGAGAATACATCAGAATCGGAAAAGTATATTCAACAAGCTTTAGCCGAAACTGGTGAAAATACAGATGTCTTGGTAGCAGCATATAGATTTTTCTATTATAAAAATAATTATTATCTTGCTTTGCAAACAACAGTCAAATTATTAGATAAAATTAAAGAACGAGAGAAACTTCCTGATGATTGGGAGCAACTTAAGCCTATATTAGTCAATCGCAAAGAAGACCCACAAATCCGATTGTACTTAAATGCTTATGCTGCTTCTGGATTAGTACTAGCAAATTTAGGAGAAATTGAGCAAGCAAAAGAAATCAGCACAAAAGTCAAAGAAATAGACGAAAAGAATGATTTCGGAGCCGGAATTCTCCTAGATATTTTGACACGTCCAGCAGAAGAAGATGATTAATTAGTCAAGAATCAAGGTGAACAATCATGAACAATTGGTTATCTACTACATCGTATTCCTCTTACTCCCTCTTGGGAGCGGGTACTAATAGGAACTCTATCATTCCTTCTATTAACGTACCTACTAAACTTGACGTAGGCAGTCTTCCTAATGTCTCTCCAATCATTGTCCTGCAATCTTATCAGCTATCAATTTAAAAGCTATGAAAGGTAAGGATTGGCTGCTAACGGGGGACGGTCAGTATCAAGCCTGTAAATCTGTGAGAGCATGGGATTTATTGAGAGAAAATTACCGCCTTTATCGGTTTTTAACTGAGGTGGAAGATGTTCTCAATAGCGTTGACGATGAAGCCAGTCGTCTACCAGAACTTCAGATGCTTGTAAGGCGCTTGATAGTAAATTCTTACTGGGTGCAAAGTCAATATTTAGAGCCTTCGCCCAAAACGGGAACCTCTGTTTCACTCCTATACGATGAATTGGGTTTTCCGTTGACAGTGCAAACAGTAACATTTGCACCGGGAACCCGTTCAACCATTCATAATCATGGGACATGGGGAATCGTGGCGGTGTTAAAAGGTCAAGAAAAAAATACTTTTTGGCGACGCACCCATAGCCCAGAATTTCAGGACAAAATTGAACAGACGGGAGAGGTAACTCTATTTCCAGGGGATATTATCAGCTTCGTTCCCGATGCAATTCACAGTGTAGAAGCAGTGGGTGATGAACCAACTGTGACTTTTAATGTTTACGGCGAAACTGATCCGAAAGAGAGATTTGAGTTTGACTCAGTTACCGATAAGGCTAGGAATTTTTAATTAGGAATCGTCAGCATTAATTTCATCGGTTCGTAGTTGGCGTAGCGCTAAAGCGCCAACTACAAACAATTGAGTAATTAGGAGATAGTTGAATGGCAAAAGTAATTTTCTATAGCAAACCAGGCTGTAAAGGTGGTACTAAGCAAAAAGTTTTGCTAACAGCTGCGGGTCATGAGGTGATCCCATACAACCTGCTAACAGAACCTTGGACAGTTGAGCGGTTGCGTTCATTTTTTGGCGATCGCCCCGTAGCCGAATGGTTTAATCTTTCCTCCCCCAAGATAAAATCTGGTGAGGTGGTTCCTGAAAAAGTAGATGAACAAACTGCTTTGATGCTGATGCTGAAAGAGCCGTTGTTGATTCGCCGTCCTTTGTTAGAAATAGGCGATCGCCGCGAGGTAGGATTTGATGTGCAAAAGATTGATGCTTGGATTGGCTTACAAGCTGTGGATGAATCCTTGCAAGGAATCAGCGACAATCTCATGAAGGAGAATTTGCAAGTCTGTTCCCACGGTAAGGATAATGCCGATAAACACCATAAGGAAGGTGGCTGTAAGCATTAGTATGTCTTCCAATAATACCTAAAGTAGCTGAAGTAGCGATTTACTTTAGTCAGAAAGGCTTTGTGATTTTCCAATTTTCTGGAAAATCACATCGATCTAAAAGCCGATACAAACGTAATTTACTACTTGTGCAACACTACTTAGAATGATATAAATTTGCTTGGGGAATAAAAGAGAAACGTGTCAGCACGTCGTCGATAAATGTAAATCTAGTGGAAGCATCTGTATTTAGTGTAGCGTACACGAAATCTACAACCTTCTGTTGCTTAAACACTGAAGGTTGTACAAAATTCGGCTGACCATAAATCGATATCACCTGTTGCGGGTTCATCCCAATTCGGATACGTTGGTAGACTGGCCCGCTTTTTGGCATGGCTGGTTCTGCTGGCAATATGACTCCCAGAATTTTGGCTGGAGTTTCCAATCCGACATTCATAGCCTCCACCCGACCATCTGTGAGAATTACATTTACTGGTAGTTGACCATCTTTTACGTATGCGAGTCGCTCAAGCTTGTAAATAGAAATGTCATTGCGTTGCTCGGAGAAAGGTTCGCCCATTAATTTCAGCACCTCTTGACGGCTCATCCCAATTTTAATGCCCTGAGCAAAAGGAGGAATATCATTAGTAGTTATGGTTTTGGCTTCGCAAGCAATGCCTGACAGATAACCATCAATCATTGAGACTTTAGTTATAACTGGCTCTTGGCGATAATTGAGGATTTCAATGTGCATGTCTGGATTGGAAAACACCTTGATATCAGTTGCTTTTCCCATCACTTTTTCCACCTCAGCTTGAGTCATACCTTCGTATAACAGACTAGATTTAAGTGATTTACGCTCAATCTTAATATTAGAAAGGATTTTCGGCAAAAAGGATGGTTTATTATCACCTTGGGACTCAGTGTGAACTTGATTGTGTCCAGGGATGGGAGTTTGAGCCATTAAGGGTGTAGCGGTAGCTGTGAGGCTTAATGCCATAACGCACAAGTGAAAGCGCAATTTCACTGGGATGATCTCTTGTAATTTCATGATAGTAATTGAATAAAGCTGTAGTTTATCGGGATAAGCAGCGCCATATTGTTAATTAACAAGGGGCGTTGACTCAAAGTTCAATTACGCCAAATACATAAAGCAGGTTTAAGCTGTTGTGTATATAAGTTAAATACACAACAGCTGATTTTGAAGGACTTCTAAACCAATGCTCTGGGAAGCTTATTTGCTTGAGGGAGCAGAATCTACCTGATCTAACGGAGCTATAGGGGCAAAATTATTTACATTACCCGTACCAGGGGCTGGTTTTGGATCGGAGAAACTAGCTGGAGCGTTCCTTTGTGTTGCATTAGGATTGACAGTTGTTGGTGTAACGGGGCCAAGTTGTGTTGTACTAGTTGCTGGGATATTGAACAGTGGGTCAGGTGGATTCTTCACGACAGGAGCAGTTGAAAACTCTCCGTTTGGCCTGATAGGCACCAAGATTATTCTCTGCTTGCCAGGATTACTTGGGTCTGAACTCAGTTGTGGCCCAACAGTGACGGTGGCTTTTTTCTTTAGCGCGAGGGTAGTAGTCGGCGTACCGGAAGAATTAAATGACGGTGGACGACTATATACAGAAGCAGCAGTATTGCCACCAAGTGGAGAACCGTCGTCTCTATAACCCTTCACTACTGCACTACCAATGGTATACCCCAAGGCTTCACCAGCTACTGAGTCAGAGTAGTAGTGTACACCTCCTTGTCTGCGGGCAAGGGAGGCTTCTCTACCCAAGGCAACGAAGTTCTCCACTGGTTCTTCAGGAAAACATGCCGCTCCCACAGCTATAAAAACACCGGCAGAGGTGGAGTGACCAGAGGGGTAAGACGGGTGATAAGGTGTAGGTAGCCTTGGATTAGCAGCTTGAAAAGTATAATTAGTCACTTGATCCGGGCGGGGACGCAGGTACATAAATTTGTTGTACCACGCAGATAGAAGACCAGCATAGATGCCTTCGTTCAGCATGGCGCTACAACGCGCTGCCAAGGGTGGACTATATTTATAAAGCTGAACTAAATGGTCAAAATAGTAGTTATAGTTTGAAGCAGGTGGGTCAAAATTCCAACGAGTGATAATGTTGATGACATTGGGATCGTTACGAGTAGCTGCCAATTGGTTCAATTCCCTTAGTTCATCTGCGGTTTGGACAGAGGTATTAGAGGGCGGTGGGGGAAGGATGAACTTGTCAAATTTTCTCACCGGATTCTGGGGGATCTCCCAGTTGGGAGCAGTAGGAGCAACAATCTGTGAATCGTCTAAGCTTGTTGGAAACTGGGGATTCGTGAAAGTATCTTTAGGATTGAAGCGTACACTATCAGGCTGATTGGGAACCTGAGCAAAAGCTGCTGGGATGGCAGCAATAGCAAGCAGAGATGCTACAGATGCACCCTTAAAAAAGAAAAACTTTTTCATTATTGCTAGTCGATAGGAAATACTAAATGTGTCGGATAAAAGACTGGAGAATAATCTAAACGATCGCTTCGATCAAAGATTATTTTTTAAAGTAAATATTAAGCCTACGTAGACCAGGGAAGCCAGCGCGTTAGATGGGTTCCCAGGCTGAAGGTGACTTTGACGATCGCAAAGTGAAATCTAAAATTTACTTAATTTTGATGGATACAGTAACCTCAACCTAACCGAAAATATATATCAGTTAAGCTCTTAAAATTTACTTTATAAATAATCTTTCAGGAACAAAAAATACTGTTGCTAACAGCATATTTGTTCCCGTTGATTTTTAAAATCTATCTTAAGGTAGAGAAAACTTTCATTTGTGCTTGAACTACTGTTGCGGTTCAATTAGCGATCACGCGAAAACTGCCTTAAGGTATAGAGCTAACTATGCAGTATAGTTGCGTAGTTCAAATTATACTTAAATTCAACTTAAAAGCCAGAAGAATCGTGACTTCTGGCTCCTAACTTTTTGTATCTCTTCTTGCTTTCCTTAACGGACACCAGCAGTTTCTAAAGACAAGTCTTGAAACATGGGTGTACTGAGGTAACGTTCACCAAAGGAAGGTTGAATCATCACGATTAAACGTCCGGCGTTTTCTGGACGTTTACCTACTTGAATTGCAGCACATAAAGCTGCACCAGAGGATATCCCAGACAATAAGCCTTCTTCTTTTGCCAAACGTCGCCCATAAGCGATCGCTTGTTCATCGCTGACTCTAATGACTTCATCAACCAATTCTAGGCGGAGAACATCGGGGATAAATCCGGCACCAATACCTTGAATTTTATGTGGCCCGGCTTCACCACCGGAGAGAACTGGGCTGTTGCTGGGTTCAACTGCGATCGCTTTAAAAGTCTTCTTACGCTGTTTGAGTACTTCTGCAATCCCAGTAATCGTTCCACCAGTACCTACCCCAGCAATGACGATATCTACTTCTCCGTCTGTATCTGTCCAAATTTCTTCTGCGGTGGTTTCTTGGTGAACTTTGGGATTGGCAGCGTTGCAAAACTGTTGCAGCATAAAAGCATCGTTTGTATTAGCCACAATTTCTTCAGCTTTGCGAATAGCTCCCCGCATTCCCTCAGTGCCTGGTGTCAACTCCAAAGAAGCACCATAAGCCCTGAGCATAGCCCGTCGTTCTTGGCTCATCGTCTCTGGCATTGTCAAAATTAAACGGTAGCCACGCGCTGCTGCTACCATCGCTAAAGCAATTCCTGTATTACCAGAAGTAGGCTCAACCAAAATCGTCTTTCCAGGGGAAATTGAACCAGCAGCTTCTGCTGAGAGTACCATACTTAACCCAATGCGGTCTTTCACCGAAGCTGCTGGGTTCATCCCTTCTAATTTGACAACTATCCTTGCTACTACTCCCTCAGCTTGAGGAATCTTGTTCAGTTGAACTAAAGGAGTTCGTCCAATCAGTTCTGTTATGTCTTGAGCAATCCGCATTATTTAACTCCTAAAATTCTAAATCTTAGTACAGAGTATTGACTTATAACAATAAGCTTTTGTGTATTTAATTTGCAGTTTTATGTCAATGAGTGCATATGCTATATATTTTAACAAAATCACAAAATATGAAAGCTTAGGAAGAACCTTTATCACATGTTCCCATTGATTCTCACTTCAGCAGAGGGCTAGCTTGTCATACTTCTATTTTACCATTTGGAATTGCTAACTATTGCTTCTTGATCAGAATTCTGTATATATGCATGATTTTTACCATTATTTTCAATATTTTATATTTGTTATAAAAATATCATTTACTTTCCAAACATTTAATTGTTTTTTCCAAATTATTAGTCTATCTTTATCAAAAGACATTGATATTTTGTTTTGAGTGCAGTTTTTCTCTTTCAAAAACTGCACTCAAAACAGTCTTTAATCGTTGCCTACACTGCTTTGAGGTTGAGTACAGAAATACCAGAACCTCACCTCGGAAACACTAGAGCCCCGTCCTAAAAACACTAGCACCCATACCCCAATAAATTTTTGTAAGGCTTATCAGGCGTGAATTACAAGCTTTGAGTACTATTCTAATGAATTTAATAATCTTAACGGGGCTAGAGTAAACTGTTTTGTGGAGAGCGGCTGATATAAATCGTATAGGATTTACGCAGAGATTCCCCTCTACCCCCCAACATTCCTGAGCGAAAGCTTCGTGAACTAGGGGGGACTTCTTAATCTCTCTTTTGAGAGGAAGATGAGATCACATTCTCTGAATCTGAGCGCGTTATTTATGACTGAATAATCCTACGTTTTGTGAAAAACGCGGTAGCTTTTCAGTGGTCAGTAGTCAGTGGTAATTAGGAAAATAACTGACAATTAACGATTGTAAAAATTACCAACTACACATATTTTAATATCAAAACTGTTTAAAAAGTAGAAATATATAGCTACTTAAAATAAACAGCAAAAGATATTTTCTTGCTGAGTGCATACTACCTAGCAAGGGAGAGCCAAGATGAAAGCCAAACTTTTAAATGTTCTCACAATTTGCGTAGTTACCTTAGCAGTACTTTCTCCAGGAGTAGTAGTATTTGGCATAGTTTGGGAGCGACATTTGGAGTTAGTAAAATCCCAGAATTTAGCCTGCGAAGTTAACAACACTAGTAGAGATGCTCCTATCTTGGCTCCCCGGACAGAGGGTACACATTCCCCTCAGACTAGCATCCAATCCTCTGATCGTAATGTGATTCATCAAATGCTGACAGTTGCTGAACAATATAAATTTGCCACGATCTTGCAATGGTTCTTCTTGCTAACCCCTATTTGTATTGGGTTAGGGATTCTTTTTTACGACAGATATCTTGTTCATCGTGCGGCTGTTTTAAAAGAACAAGTTGAAATGTTGGAAAGACTGTGGCAGCACAGTATCGAACAGTAACCAATTCACAATTAACTCACTAAAATCAACAAAATTACTATGTCAGAAGAACGCCAAAAACTGTATTTTAACCTAATTGATGAGCTACTCAAATGCCCTAATGGTCAAGAACCAGAAGTTTTGGAAAGTAAACCAGAATTGATTGATTCTGGGTTTTTAGAAACAATGTTACAAGTAGCAACTATGTTTGCCCATGAAGGCAATCAAGATGGTGCTAAGTTTTTATTTTTTGTAGCACGTGAGCTAGCTAAAGAATTGGGTTTATACCCGGAAGTTTCCAATCCTGAAGTTGCAAACACTGAAGCCGCAAATAAGGAGTAAAAATGCTGTTGACTTCAACGGATGCAGGACAAATAGCTTTAGAACTGCTCATGGCAGATTGGAATATTTCAGAAGAGAATAGGGAGTGGTTTATAATCTTTAACTCTCGTCTGATTGGCGAGAGTTGGTACACTGTGGAATTAGGTGTAGAAGGATTTCCAGATAGATGGTTTCTTCAAGTATATGACAATGGAGTGTGCGATCCAAACTACACATTTATATCGCCAATCCGTGGTTATGAAGGATTTACGGACTTTGTAAATGTGCCAGATATTGTAGCAGAAGTCTTAGTTTGTGAACGCAATGCTCGATAACAATTAAAAAGACAAAATTTAGAATTCAATATTAAGATGTGCTAGTAAAATGCATTTTATTTGAATTCATAATTTTTGATATTAGAGTATTTGGGAGCATCTTACCTTTACAAATATACCTGGCGATTAGAAATCGTGGTTAATCTTGCAAATAAAGTTCGCCTACGCTGACTAAGAAAACAAGCAACTGGTTTAACTTACGCAGGTGGGTTAAGCGCTAGTAGGTTAGGTTGAGGAACGTAGACCCAAAGGCGCTTAAGGCACGGTAACCGAATATTTCTGGGGCTTTGTTGGGTTGCACTTTGCTTAACCCAACCGACAATTTTCCACAAAGCCAAGCGTATTGTCGTATAGCTGCGAATTCCATTCGCCAAGGCTAGGAGTCTTCAAACCAATACTTTCATATCTAAATATAAAGATGCTTTACGCAAATCTGAGGTGATACTAAACAATGTATGCCTCTTTTTTTTGTAGTATTTAATATTTTATTTAAGCATAATAGGATATTTTGTCATATTTTATTGATAAAATTATGTTATATTAAATAGCGTGATGGACGCTACAGAAACATCAGTTCCAATGATTACTGAAGATATCTTAGCCAAAGAATTCACAAGAGTCCTCAACGACTACTACCCAAACGTTGGAGAATTACTAGACGGGTGTTATGTGAAAATCATTACCTGTTTTTGGGGACGACCTGCTAGACGCTTGCAATATATAGGAATTTATTGCTCTGACGAAATGATTTCCTGTGTGCAAGCCCACAAAGAAATACTCAGAGAAGTAGCAGACAATATGGGTTTAGTGCAGGTAGTCTGCATGAATGCCAAGCGATTGTTGCGCGATCCGATGTCGAAGGTCAAACACAACAACCCACGTCTATGGTTGGAGTTGCAGTGGGTTGTAAATTAGTCTTTGATCGCATTAATGGAGAGGAGTAAAGGTGTTTGTAGTGGGGACTTTAGTCCTCAAATATTTAAGCACGCTTAGTGCTTACTACGAACCTATCGACCACTATAATAGCCAGCACAAAGTATTAACGCAAGTAATGAAAACTGGAATTTTCTGCAATTACGATAATCATCACCAAGATGCTCATCGTGCCATCTTTGAGCAAGTCACGCTAGTAAAACAAGCAGAAAGTTTAGGTTTTGAGTCAGCCTGGGTGAGTGAGCATCATTTTAGTGAATCCAATCTCAGCCCCTCCATGTTGCTGTTAATGGCACACTTGGCGGGGCTGACTTCAACTATCCAATTAGGCACTGCGGCGGTGTTACTGCCATTCCATAACCCGATTCGGGTAGCGGAAGATATCGCCACTCTGGATAACCTGTGCAATGGACGATTATTATTTGGGGTTGCTAAAGGCGGCCCCTTTCCCCAACAAAATAAGCATTTTGCGACACTCCCAAGTGAATCCCGTCCGAAGATGCTAGAGGCGATCGCACTGATTCACAAGCTCTTATATGAAACTGATGTATCATTTAATGGGCAATATTATCAATGCGATCGCCTGACAATTTACCCAAAACCATTGCAGAGTCAAATACCAGTCTATGTTGCTACTGGCGGTGATGAGGGTATCGAGTTTGCTGCTAAACATTCCTTCAGCTTGATGGGTGGGCCGCCATTTTCTCTAGAGAGATTAAAGGATACTGTTGCCAAATATCGAGCCTTAAATTCTAGTGGTGCGGAAAACTTCCTGCTGGCACGCTTTTTTTATGTTGGCAAAACATTTGATGAGGCTGTGAGTGAAGCGTTACCTTTTGTTCGCCAATTTAGCCAGAAAATGAAAGCTAATTCGGCTGAAGTATTGCAAAATAGTGCCAATCCCAACCAAAAACCATTTGATCGCACAAACATTTGTTTCGACGAAGATTATTTGATTGAGAACTCAATTATTGGTGATGTGGAGACTTGTCGAGACAAAATCAAGAAATTTCAGGACGAATTAAATTTAGGTACGTTAGCACTCAAACCCTCATCTTCTGATATGCAAAAAAACCTGGAGAGTTTGACGCGCTACAACCAAGAGGTGCGAAATTATGTCTTCTAAACTATACCTGCTTCCTCCTGATGATTTACCTCCAACTGAGGTAACGAAACAGGATGGAATGCTGCAAATGGAACTAGAACAGTCTACAGGTAGATGCTTTTATCTAGCCTGCGATCGCATTACGCGAGTACTGTTGTCTAATTGTCAATGGTATGTCACAACAAATGCTAGCATACTAACATTAATTATTGACTGCCCTGACTTAGTATCTTACTGGCATATAGTCAGCAATATTCCCCAGTTGGGTAATAGATTAGAGCGGTTTGCTACCAATGGTAAAATCCGCGTTTATCCGCCATTTGGCAAAGGGATGCCATTTGAAATCAGCGTAAATGAAATATCTGCTTATCGAGATTGGCTTTAAGGTAAATAGAAACTGGGAATCATCTTTATCACTGTCTTTCACCCTGTACTTTTAAAGTGCAGGGTGTTGCAATTTGGAGCAAAATAATTTCCAAAAATTACAGTTTTACTGAATACAGCAATTTGATTTGATTCCTGAATTTACTTGCACGACAGATGTTACGATCTTGTATAGCTTAGTAGTTAGGCAGGAAAAGGTGTTGATAAATCTGTTACCTTTTCAGTTAGCCATTTATACCAATTATCTAATCCTATATCAGTAGTTGCAGAAATCTGAAAAATCTGAATTTGAGGATTTACTTTTTTAGCATAAGCGATGCACTTTTGCAAATCAAAATCTACATAAGGCAGCAAATCAATTTTAGTGAGAATCATAATGTCACTAGCACGGAAGATATGCGGGTATTTTAGCGGCTTATCTTCTCCCTCTGTAACCGAGAGAATCACAACTTTTGCATTTTCTCCCAAATCAAATAAGGCTGGACAAACCAAATTTCCGACATTTTCAATCATCACAACTGAGTTTAATGGCGGATTCAGTTGTTGTAAACCCCTATCTATCATTGATGCATCTAAATGACAGCCTGTTCCGGTGTTAATTTGGATTACTTTGCAACCTGTTTCTTTAATTTTTTTGGCATCATTAGCGGTTTCTTGGTCGCCTTCAATGACACTAATAGATAATTGATGCTTTAAATCATTGATTGTTCGCGTTAAAAGAGTTGTTTTACCAGCACCGGGAGAACTCATTAAATTTAAGGCGAGAATATTTCGACCTTTAAACCATCCCCGATTTTGGGCAGCTATTAAATTATTCTTTGCTAATATATCCTGTTCCAAGGATATCGTCGTGTTGTGTATTTTGGCATGAACTTGAGACGCTTCTATATGAGTGTCGTGACTGTGAGAATGAGTGATAACAGTGCCGTCGGCTAAAGTGTGAGTATGATGATGATGGTTATGTTCAGTTTCACCTGTTTCTAAATTGATAATTTTAGTTTCACCATCATCAGAACAACCGCAGGTTACACACATAATTCCTCTATTTCTATTTCTTTAATTTTCAGTTCTTCACCAGTAATTAAATCTAATTGCACGCTACCGCAGTTACAAATACCAAATGGTTTATCTAAATAAATTTCTGCACCGCATTGGCGACATCGCCCTAATCCAGGAATTTCTAAAATTTCTAATGTCGCCTCTGCTAAAACTGTGCCTTGAGTGCAAATATCAAAACAAAATCGGATTGCATCGGGCATGATGGCCGAAAGTTTGCCAATTTCTAATAAAACTCGCTGCACTTTTGCGCCTTTGGCGTGTTCAGCTACAATTGCCACAATATTTTGGGTAATTCCAAGTTCGTGCATACTATAAAATCTATGAAATATTAACAAATTCGTGGCAATTGGTCGCCTACTAACATATCAACAATCCTTTCAGCACCAAAAACTGTTTTTAACAATACGATACCCGGAGGTGAGGGAATAACTTCGCCAATAATACAAGCATCTTTGCCTGCTGGGTGTAATTTCATAGCTGATAAAACAGTTTCTGCGTATTTAGCTGCTACCACCACAACTAGCTTACCTTCATTAGCTAAATACAACGGGTCTAAACCGAGAATTTCGCAAACTCCATTCACTTCTTCCCGCACTGGAATAGATTCTTCAAAGAGACGGATTCCTACATTAGAACTGAGGGCAAATTCATTTAGTACTGTAGCTAAACCACCGCGTGTGGCATCTCGCATAGCATGAACTTGGGGACAGACATGGAGGATATTTTCTACTAAACTATGCAACGGCTGACAGTCACTTTCAATATTAGTGTCTAAAGCTAATTCCCCACGAGCAATTAAAATTGCTGTACCATGATTGCCTATTTCACCATTAATTATTATTGCATCTCCAGGTTTAATATTGTGGGCGGAAATACTAACTCCTCGCGGAATGATACCAATACCAGCAGTATTAATAAAGAGTTTATCGGCAGCACCGCGATGTACAACTTTTGTGTCCCCAGTGACAATTTGAATATCAGCTTCTTTTGCGGCTGCTTTCATACTGGCTGCGACACGCCGTAAGGTTTCTACTGGTAATCCTTCTTCTAAAATGACGCTACAAGTTAGATATAAAGGTTTAGCACCACTTACAGCTAAATCATTAACTGTGCCGTTTATAGCTAATTCTCCTATATCACTTCCGGGAAAAAATAACGGGTCTACAACATAGGAATCTGTTGTAAATGCGAGTCTGTCTCCTTGTTGGAGAAGAGGGGCTAAATTGAAGCTGGCTTGGTCTTCTAATTGTGAGAGAATTGCATTATCAAAATTGCTGACAAAGATATCGTCTATTAAATCACGCATGGCTTTACCACCGCTACCATGTGCGAGAGTTATATGAGTGTCTTGCACTTTACTTTGGCGACGGCGGACTTGTTCTATTTTTTGGAATAAGGGATTTTGTATTGAGTTTGTGGGGTAAATATTCATATTAAAGTTTTTTAACGCAAAGGAACGCAGAGGGAAGCGCAGAGGTTCGCAGAGTATTTAGTCTGAGGAGAAGCCGCAGGCGGGGAGAGGTTCTTGAGTTATTTTTGGTTTTTGGGTGATTGTTCTTTTGGCAATGGTGGAGAGTCGTCCATATTTGTAATAGGCTGCACAAGCGCCTTCGGAAGATACCATACAAGTACCAATGGGTGTTTCTGGTGTGCAAGCTGTACCGAATACTTTACACTCCCAAGGCTTTAAGACTCCTTTGAGAATTTCTCCACATTTACAAGCTTTATGGTCGGCTACTTTGAGGTTAGGAATGGTAAATTTTAGTTCGGCATCAAATTGGGCATATTCGGGTTTAATTTGTAATCCTGAATAGGGGATGTCACCTAAGCCACGCCAATCAAAACTATGTCGTAGGGCGAAAACTTTGTTTATGGCTTGGAGGGCTACTGTGTTTCCGCTTTTTTGGACAATTCGGTTATATTGGTTTTCGACTTCACAACGATTTTCTACTAGCTGTTGCAATAGCATCCAAATTGATTGGAGAATATCTAAGGGTTCAAATCCTGAGACGACAATTGGCTTATTATATTGTTGTGAAATAAATTGATATGGGTCAGTGCCAATTACCATGCTGACATGGCCAGGGCCAACAAATCCATCTAGTTGTAAGTCGGGATTATCTAATAGTGCTTTGAGGGCGGGAATCACGAGGACGTGATTGCTAAACATACTGAAGTTATGAATTTTTTCGGCTGCTGCTTGCAGAATGGTGAAGGCGGTGCTGGGGGCTGTGGTTTCAAAGCCTAAGGCGAAGAAGACTACTTGTTTGTCGGGGTTATCTTTGGCAATTTGCAGGCTGTCTAGGGGAGAGTACACCATACGGATGTCTGCACCTTGTGCCCTGGCTTGCAGTAAAGTGGTTTTGGAACCAGGAACTCGCATTGCGTCGCCAAAGGTGGCAAAAATGACGTTATGATTTTGGGAGATTGCGATCGCATCATCTAATCTCCCTTTTGGCATAACGCATACTGGACAACCAGGCCCATGAATTAGTTCAATGGCTTCGGGTAAAATTTCTTCGATACCGTATTTAAATATGGAGTGGGTATGTCCGCCGCATACTTCCATGATTTTGATGGGTTTTTCTAGCTGGTGGCATAATTTAGCGATTTCGCGGCGTATGGCTTCAGCTTTTTCCGGTTCGCGGAATTCGTCAACATATTTCATAGGAAGTGAGGAGTGGTGAGTTTTATGTATCAGTTAATATCGCTTTTGTGGTAGGGAGTTTTTTTTTAACGAACCGCAAAGGACGCGAAGGACGCAAAGAAAGAAAGAAATTAGACTCTTTTTCTGCACCTCTACGTGAGGAAATAAAAGTCTATTGTTTAAGTAGTAATCCCTGCTTGTGCTGCTGCTAATTCTTGGAATATTTCTAATGTTTCCGCCGCTTCTTTTTCGTTAATTCGATTCATGGCAAAGCCAACATGTACTAATACCCAATCACCAATACATGCTTCGGGGGGATGTTGTTCATCTACAATACAAGCAATATTTACTTCGCGCTTAACACCACCAATGTTAACTATGGCTAATTTATGGTTAACGTTGGTAATTTCTATAATTTGTCCGGGAATTCCTAAGCACATTTTTTTCTTGAAGATAAACTAACCGCAGAGGCGCGGAGAACACAGAGAGAAGTATTTGTGACAAAAAGGTTATCAAATATCAATATTCAATGTATTAATTGTGCGGCTGCAATCACTGCTTGTCCTAAAGATAACCCGCCGTCATTAGCTGGAACTAAGCTGTGAGTGAGTACTTTTATTCCCAATGCTTGTAATCGTTTGGTAACTTGCTCTAACAATATACAATTTTGAAATACTCCTCCTGTTAAGGCTACCTGAGAAATTAGATTTTCTTGACAAAGATGCTTAACCATTTCCACAATTGCATTAGCTAAACCTTGGTGAAATTTGGCAGCCATAACTGATTGTGGAATCTGCTGCTGTAAGTCATCGAGCAAGGCTAGCCACATTGGGCGCGGGTCTATACAATAAATACTATCTGAAAATATAAAATTAAAAGGATATATTGGAGTTTCTTTATCATTATTTAAGCTGTTAACATCTACTATAGCTTCCATTGCGATCGCAGCTTGCCCTTCATAGCTACATTCATCTCTATAAATACCGATAGCCGCAGCCACTGCATCGAACAACCGCCCCACGGAAGATGCTGGAGGAGAGTTAATTCTTTTATCAATGAGTTGATTGAGTAATTTAAATGGCTTGTTATCTAAAAATTTTACAATTTCTAAATCAGCATACTGTTGTTGGCAATTATCCCAAAGGTTAGCAGCTATTAATTGGGCATAAGTATTACGCCAAGGCTGATAAATTGCTTGTTCACCACCAATCATTGCTACTGGTTTAAATGTTGCTAGTCGCTGAAATTTACGGTAATCTGCTAAAATAAATTCTCCACCCCAGAGTGTACCATCATCACCGTAACCTAAACCATCTAAAGCGATACCTAATACCGGAGGCGAATCTAGAGGAATCCCATTTTCCGCCATACAAGCTGCGATATGAGCGTGATGATGTTGAATGGGATAAATTTTGATTTTATTTGTGTCCGCGAGTTCTTTACCAAATTTACTTGAAAGGTATTCGGGATGTTTATCAATGGCGATTACTTCTGGTTGATGCTCAAATAGATTTAAGTATAAATTCAAAGTTTCTTGGTAAGCGTTGAAAGCGGCAGAATTTTCTAAATCTCCCAGATGTTGAGAGAGAATCGCTTCTCCTTCACGCAATAGACAAAAAGTATTTTTTAACTCACTGCCCATTGCTAAAATTTGCGGCACATTATTAAATCCAGGTGGTAAACTAATTGCTGCTGGTGCATATCCTCTAGCACGGCGAATTATTTGGACTTTATCACCCATAACACGCACAACAGAATCATCTACCCGATTAATAATCTCTCGATTGTGAAATAGAAAATAATCGGCAATTGTGCCTAATTTTTCTCTTGCTTCGTCATTATCAATACATTGTGGTTCATCGGCAAGATTACCACTTGTTAAAACAATTGGGCGATTCATCCGCCGCAAAATTAAATGATGTAAGGGCGTATAAGGTAGCATGAACCCAAGGGTATTTTGCCCCAATGCTATCGATGGTGCTACTTTTTTACCTGTCGCTTGTAGTATAACAATTGGTGCAGCAGAACTTGTCAATAATTCTTTTTCTTTGGTGTTGACACTACAATATTGTTCAACTACCTCAATATCTCGCGCCATTAAAGCAAAGGGTTTGTGATAGCGCTTTTTGCGCTGACGCAGTTTTTGTACAGCAGTTTCCTGAGTTGCATCGCAAGCGAGATGAATACCACCTAACCCTTTAATTGCGACAATCTCACCCTTTTGCAACAAAGTACAAACGGCATCAACATCATCCAACATGGAGAACATGGAAGCAGTAACCGATTTACCATCGGCGCGTTCTAACCAAGCTGAAGGCCCGCAAGCATGGCAAGCGACAGGTTGGGCGTGAAAACGGCGGTTTTCGACATCGTGGTATTCCTTTGCACACTCTGAACAGATGGCAAACGCAGACATACTGGTATTGCTTCTGTCATAAGGAATTGCACGAATAATACTCAGGCGGGGGCCGCAATTAGTACAGTTAGTAAAGGGATAGCGATAAAAGCGGCTAAAGGGGTCGAATATTTCTTGTTGACACTGTGGACAAGTGGCTGCATCAGGAGTAATTTCTGTTTTAATGGCATTACTGACACTAGTAGAAATCATAAAATTATCAAATTTAAATTCACCTTTATAAATAATTCTTGTAAGTTGATTAATTTTTGCCAAGGGTGGACATTCTGTTTGCAATCTGGCAACAAATTCTGTTATTGCTTCCTCACTACCAGATACCCTAATTAATACGCCTTGACCATCATTACAAACATCTCCACGCAAACCGCAAGCTTTAGCAAGACGATATACAGTAGGGCGAAATCCTACTCCTTGAACAGTACCGCTAACTCTAATTTCTTCAGCCGCCATATAAATTTGACTTTCAAAAATTACGAATTACGAATTATTAAACTGCCACAGCAAAATTCGGTTATTTCCAGAATCAGCTATTACCGCCGTATTGCCACAAATTTTTATCCCGTAACACCAATTTAAGCTATCTCGTTTCGGTAGTCCAAAATTACGATTTTCACCTTTACTTTGAAAATTTATTTGTCCTGCCAACCCATCTGCCATTACACCTTGCAGTGATAAAATTGATTCTGGCTTCTTCCATCCTAACAACCGAGAATTAGCAGTATCTGCAACCACTAACCAATCTCCAGTCACTCCCACTCCATAAGGCATACTCAAACTACTAGCACTAGGATAATAAACTCCTTGATTCATTTCTACAAAATCAAAGCTTTTTTGTCCTAAAACTACTGCACAAGGGGTATTATTTTCTGTTGGTATTCCTTGCCAAATCATCACTCGATGATTACCTGCATCACTGACAACCAAATTTTCTCGCCAAAAGGTGATATCGTGACACCAACGCATACTCGCTGCTGTTGGAGAAGCACCGCCGTTTTCATTGCGAGATATCATATCTGGTTGTCCCAAAACTACATCAGCAGGTTGACCATTTTCTGTTGGAAATTGATGCCAAATTAATACCCTTCGATTACCAGTATCAGCAATAAATAGCTGTCCTTGATGATAGAAAACGCCATAAGGCCAGTGCATTGTATTAGCAGATGCTTGTTGACTTCCTCGATTTGGTTCATTATCAATAAAATTAGCTTGTCCTAACACCAAATCTGCTGGAACATTGTTATCTTCTGGTAAATTTCTCCAAATTAAAACTCGATGATTCCAAGCATCTGCTACAGCTAACCCTTCACCACAAGCATAAATTCCAGTTGGTACATTTAAAGTTGCGCTTCCTGGTGTACTTTTAGCATTTTGTCCCTCATGATAAAAATCAGGTTGTCCAATTACCCAATCAGCAGGTTGACTATCTCTTGTGGGTAATTTGTTCCATCCTAATAATCGATGATGTCCGGTATCTGATACCCATAACGGGCCAGTTTCTGATAATAAACAAGCACCACGAGGGCCAAACATTGTTATGGGACTAGGTGCTACAGGTATGACTAATTGTTCTGGTTCAATAATGTTGCCTAAAATTACCTCTGCACCTTGAGGTGATAGAGGTAATTCTTGAGAAATTTCTGTTGCTTCTAGCGGTGATTGTGATATTGGATTAATTTTGATTGGGATATCCATGAACCGCAAATAGACGCTGATAATTATTTAAAAACATTAATGTTGATTAGCGTGTAACAACAGTAACAGTTTGGCATTATGCTTTTTTCAAATTAAGTTAAAACCTTTAATCAACTTCCGTATTAATCAATCTTGAAAAAATCTAGCTAACTTCGGTAATTTTTGCTACATAGTGAATTTTTGGCATGAGTGCGCGATATACTGAAATGAGAAAGCAAACTGGGGTTTGAGAAAGTAAAAGCTCATTTTGCTTGCGGAAAACACTAAAATGAGTAAGTCAAATCACCTTTTGCTTCCGGAAAACACCAAAATGAGTAAGCAAACTGGGGTTTGAATAAGTCAAATCACCTTTTGCTTGCGGAAAACACTAAAATGAGTAAGTAAACTGGGGTTTGAGAAAGTAAAAGCTCATTTTGAGAAAGTAATATGCCTTTTGCTTTCTCAAAACACTAAAATCATTACCTAAAATACACAAATGAGAATGAATTTAGGGATATTGAGAAAGCATTTAGGTCTTTTGCTTGCACAAGACACTTAAATGAATACGCGAACTACTGAAATGAAAAAGCAAAGTAGCTGTGATTGACTAATCGCCAAGTATATTTGCTGAAATGTTACCTTTGCATCATCATTTTTGCAGTTTCACAAAAACCTTATCGTCTTTAATTTTGACTGGATACGACTGAAGCGAAATATCAGGTGCAGTTAAGCATTCGCCTGTCTCTAATTTGTACTGGAATCCGTGGGAAGGACAGGTAAGAATACCATTTTCAATTTTACCCTTTTCTAAAGGAGCTCCTAGATGAGTGCAAGCATTACGATAACATTTTACCATAATACCTTGACGATTTAAAATTAGTGAATTACCAGCAATTTGTACTGCCAATACACTAAATTCAGGAACTTCATCAATAGTTGCTACTTTGATCCAAGTACTAGTTATTTGGGTAGAAAAGGGACTGATTAAACCAGAATTAGCATTGTTAACAGTAGGGTTGTTATTGACTGCAAATACTTTGGTAATTTCAGGACAATGGTTTTTGATTGTTTGTTCTACTCCTTGAGATAAAGTCAAAGTAGAAGTTGGACAACTGCTGCAAGTTCCGATTAATCTGACTTCGACTGTATCTGGTGGCTTAATTGCCACTAATTCTACATCACCATTATGGCTTTTTAAACCTGGGCGAACTTCTTCAAGGGCTGTCTGAATGCGCTGCGCTAATGGTGGTTTTGGTGGTTTAACTAGTTCATGATAAAGCAGCACTGCATACACTACCTCATCAGCAACAGCATGACGCAAAGCTGACATTGACTCTTGTTTTAAGCTTTTAATCAAATTAGTCAATGCAGCTTTATGCAAAGCCTCAATTGCTCTTTTAAGACCTACTGCTACACACCTTTGGCTTTCATCCCAATCGGATATAATCGCCTCAAAGCGGTTAATTTCCTGAATTAATTCTTCAAGGTTTGTCATTAGTCATTAGTCATTGGACATTGGGCATTGGTTATTCATAAATGACAAATCACTTCATTTTGAAGTCTTTGAGGAGAAATGGCATAATCATGCCTGTCACTAAGCTAGATAATATTATTGGTAAGTATAAGGGAATTGGGGCTTGTGCGAGTAACACTAGTAGTAAGAAACCTATAGCAATACCAATAGTAGTTTGCTTAAGAAAATACACTGGGTCGCGTAGTAGCTTTCCTTTAAAAAATAACTTGGCTGAAAACCATCCGATCTCTAACATGTTATCTCCTAATAATTTGTCAATAAATCTAAGACTGCAAGCCCTAATAAGATGCCGGGAATTACACCCGCAGGAGCAAATAATGCACCAAGCATTGCTGAAAACTGATAGCCTATATCTTTACCAGCTAACAGCATTCCGCCAATTGCACCGCCAACCATAGACAAAGCTGTGGCGATGATTAACCACACGAATTCTGTTGCTATATTCAGGTCACCATCTGCTAAACTTGTGATAAAATTTATCACATTTGGGTAGGTAAAAATATCTCTCATCCTCTTTTGTCCTGATTGTTAAAGTGAAGAGTGAAGAGTTAGGAAGCAAATTAGATTCATAACTCATAACTCCTAACCCTTCATTTCTGCTTCTACATCTTGTAGCGCTTGGGCTACTACCTCTGCTTGTCCAATTTGTTGGGATTTCGTAAATATTTCTAAAGCGTCTAGATAGTAGATCCGCGCTTGCAAAAGATTTTGAGGATTACCAGCTTCTGGTTTTTCCTGGTCGTCTGGTAAGTTGAATAGGGCGTTGGCTTTGTTGGAAATTGTGTTAGCGTACTCTAGAGGTGTATCTTTGGCATTACGCACTTTTAACGCTTCGTCATAAGCTGCGATCGCCCTTAAATTATTCTCTACAGGATGGGAACTCACTAAATATTGCAAAGCGTTACCCAAATTATTTTGCAACATCGCATATTCTCTGGGATGGTCAATCAAATTAATATGCTTTAGTGCTACCTCAAATGATTGCACAGCTAACCCTTGACGCAAGTATTCCCGTTCTGATGCTAAAGGCATGGAAAGGTAAGCGATCGCAATATTGTTATATAAAATCGCGTATTCCTGGGGGTAATCTTCCCAGGTAAACACCCGCAACGCCTCATGATAAGCCTGGATGCTGTCGGTTATCCGCGCCAAATTGAATGGCACAAGCGACTGCAACACCAGCCCAAAATTCATCTGCGTTTCTGCCACTTCCTCTGGCGTTGCTAATTCTTCTAAAATCGGTAGTGCTTCTTCATAACCTGCTTTCGCTTGCAATAACAGTTCAGTCTCTACATCAGGGATTGCCTGTAATGTGCCTGCCATACCTACTTGGGCCCTGGCTTTCAGTAGGGGATACTCCTCACCACACATTTCATAAGCCCGGTAATATAACCCAACTGCATTTCGCAAGTCTTGGGCAGTTTTGGGCTTTTTTTGAAAGCCTTGTGCTATCTCAATCAGCATTTGGATTTTTTCCTCTGCTGAGGCTGACTGCGATGCAACAGCTGCTAACGCAGCCTTTACTGCTGAATCTGTAATGCTGGGGGTCATAACTCTGCCGTACTCTAGCCAATTGGGAATTGAGTCTGTTAACACCCATGAACGATCGAAACACGCGATCGCATTTCATCACGGGCCATACTGATTTACGCAGGCTTCGAGTCCTTTAGGCGGAATTCCCCTTTTTGTCTGAGACTAGGGATTAGTAACTGAGGACTAGGGACTAGGAAAAGTTTTCCAAATGCCTAGTACCCAATCCCCAATCCCCAATCCCTAAAATATAAAACACCCTATTTCTAAAATTCTAGGGGGAAATTGCCAATATTAATGTCAGCTTTAAACACCTTATATTTTTAAAAGATTTTTTGTATCATCACCTAACACAATCCAAATATTATTTATGGAATTGTTGACAAACATATATTCAGTGTCTTTATAGCTAACTTTTGTGACACTCTCATGCTTTTTGTTGTTTTTGATATATTTAGATTTTTTTAATTTGTTAACTATATTACACATATAACATATATAATATTTTAAATTAATCTTGATAGAATTTACAGCTATTTTCAGGTAAATAGACCACGCGGTAGGGGCAC
>NZ_CAXTNP010000091.1:0-26455 GCF_964245575.1 uncultured Nostoc sp.
GGGAGTGGGGGAAATGAGGGAGAAAGAATAACTAATCCCCAATACTTCGGCTCCTTTCGACTTACTTCGACTACGCTCAGTACAAGTTGCTCAAGGCAAGTCGCAGTTCGACTGCGCTCACCGTAAACTCAGTACAAGTGCCCCATGCCCAATTCCCAATCCCCAATCTATCTATTTAAATAATTTTCGCTACTATTGTCACAAATATATCTAAAGTTAATTCCAGCAATCTACGTTTGAGGCACAGAGGCAATGACTCAAAACCCCCTGAATGATTCCGGTACTCAATCGTCTAAAACACCTGGGTTGAAACCAGCACTAGCAGCAGCGCTAGCGAGTTTAGAAGTGCCGCTAGATCAAGAGTTAGCTCGATACCGACGCACGCGAACTGGTTTGGTGGCATCAAAGCAGCCTCGTGTTGCAACTTACATGAGCAGTCAATCTCAGCCGTTAACTGCCATCCCTGCAACATCAGGCACAACTCAGTCATCAGTAACGGAAATTAAACCTAACGTGCCGCCTACATCTGTACCCGTGAATCTTCAGGGAACTTCAGCGCCAGCTACGGCAAAAATTGACGTACCACCGACATCTTCTCTAGCTGTGAATTCTCAAAAGAACCCAGCGTCAGCTATGGCACAAATTGAGGAACTAAATAATCTCAATGTGCCCTCCACCTCAGATTCTGCTAAAACACAAACTCAACTTCCGCCGCCACCGCCGAACTTTAGTAGCAGCATCGTGCCAGCAATCATTAAAGATACTAAGAGCGAAAACCTCTTGCAGCCAAATGACACCCCCAAGCATCCAGATGACTATTTAGAATCTAGTGAAGCACTGCTGCGAAGTCTGACAGAAGAACAACCAGAAACCAAGAAACCAAACAATTCTAGCGATAGTCTACTATCACCTTTGGGTATCGGCTCAATGTTGCTGCTATTGTTAGCGAGTCTTACATTGGGCTATGTAGTGTTCAATCCTAAAAGCTTGCCAGAATGGAATTTAGGCAAGTTGTTTAACGGGAACTCGTCTCCTGCGCCAGAAAATACTCAGGAAGTCGGAAGTAGTGTCCAACCTCAGATCGAGCCACCAAGCACATCTATACCCAAGTATCCCAATCTAGCTGCCCAAGAGTTTCCTGAGGTGAGAGACCCCAATGATGTAGTTGGCTTAAAACCCAAAGTCCAACCAACTCTGGCAGTAGTGCCTAATCCAGTCGTTCCTCAAAACCCCGTAAATCCTCAACGGGCATTGCCTGAAACCAACACAGCCCTAAAACCGACAAATCCGATCGCTTTAGCACCGATACCGACAGTACAGCCCTTGCCTCCCCTAAATTTGCCTCCCACTTCAACGGCAAAAGCCTCACCCAAGCCGGATACAGAAATCAAACTAGCAACAGATGGGTTTTATCATGTAGTGATAGATAATAAAGGCGCAGCTTTTGCCTCAGCACGGCAAGTAATTCCCGATGCTTATTTATCACCCAATAAAGAATTGATTTATTTGGGTGCTTTTAAGACTAAAGATCAAGTACAACAACATCTGAAATTGTTACAGGCAAGGGGAATCAAGGCACGGGTTCAGCAACCATAAGTTGCAAAAATCTACGATACCATGAGATAACAGTCCTGAGTTATGAGCACTCAGCACGGGCTAAACGCCCCGCTACCGCTAACAGCACTCATTACTGGGTTTTGGTGAATGGAGAGCCGACATGGCATTAATCAAGGGTATCCTGCGGGTGATTCGAGCTAATCTCAATAGTTTAATCGGTGGTGCAGAAGATCCAGAAAAGATTCTGGAGCAAACTGTTCTAGAGATGCAGGAAAATCTGGTGCGGTTGCGGCAGGGTGTAGCACAAGCGATCGCTACCCAAAAACGCACCGAACGGCAGGCCGCCGCCGCCCAGTCTCGAACAGAAGAATGGTATCGCCGCGCCCAATTAGCCCTGCAACAAGGCAGCGAACCTCTAGCACGGGAAGCTTTGACTAAGCGCCAAGCCTATAAAGAAACCGCTACAGCCCTCTTTTCCCAGATAGAGCAGCAAAATGAGATAGTCGCTAGGCTAAAAAAGGATATGCGATCGCTAGAGTTAAAAATTTCTGAGGCGAAAACAAAAAAAGATATGTATATTGCTCGCGCCCGTTCTGCTGAAGCATCTTATCGCCTCCAGGAAATGCTTGGTGGAGTTTCTGCCACCAGCAGTCTGAGTGCCTTTGAGCGCATGGAAGAAAAAGTTTCGCAAATAGAAGCTAAATCAGAAGCAATAGCTCAACTCAGTAGCGACGACTTGGAAACACAATTTACTTCCTTGGAATCTACTAGTAATGTAGATGCTGAATTGGCAGCGATGAAGGTACAAGTTTTAAACGGGGCAGAAAACATACAGCACAACAATCTCCTCACTCAGGAGAACCAGAAGACAGTGCAGCCTCCTCAACAGCAGTTACCTAAAACTCAGGATTGAAGTTCGGCTAATTACCCCACTTTGGAGATATCTTAACAATTAAGAGTTGTTAGAAGGTACTGATTCAAACCGGAAAGATTACATTGAAATAGGTAGCTATTAAAAAGTAAAAAAGTTAACTTTCCAAGAAAAAGCGTAAACCACACAAGGAAAAACAAAGTTATGGGATTATTCGATCGCATTAAGCGAGTAGTTAGTTCTAACCTCAATGACCTGGTTAACAAAGCCGAAGACCCCGAAAAAATGCTAGAACAAGCCATCCTGGAAATGCAGGAAGACTTGGTGCAGCTGCGTCAGGGAGTAGCCCAGGCGATCGCCTCCCAAAAACGCAGTGAGAAACAGTATAATGATGCCCAAAATGAAATCAATAAGTGGCAACGCAATGCCCAACTAGCGCTGCAAAAAGGTGATGAAAACCTAGCACGACAAGCTTTAGAGCGCAAAAAAACTTATACTGACACCAGCACCGCCCTCAAAGCTAGTTTGGATACCCAAAGCACTCAAGTTGAAACCCTCAAGCGCAACTTAATCCAGCTGGAAAGCAAGATTTCTGAAGCTAAAACCAAGAAAGAAATGCTCAAAGCTCGGATCACCACTGCCAAAGCCCAAGAGCAACTCCAAGGCATGGTGCGTGGGATGAATACCAGCAGTGCAATGTCTGCCTTCGAGCGGATGGAAGAAAAGGTCTTGATGCAAGAATCCCGGGCCCAGGCAGCAGGAGAGTTGGCGGGTGCCGATTTAGAAAGCCAATTTGCCCAATTGGAAGGTAGTAGCGATGTTGATGATGAATTGGCAGCTTTAAAAGCGCAAATGCTACCACCCGCCACTCCACAAAATCAAGCGCAACTGCCACCGCAACAAGAAACCACTGCTCCTAAATCTAATGAAGTGGTTGATGCCGAGTTGGATTCTCTACGCAAGCAATTGGATCAATTGTAAAATTGGTATAAAACTTATTTGAGCTAGTCCCACACCTGTTAGCTGTGGGATTTTACGTCATGAGTCAATAGTTAACAGTCAAAATTACTATAAATTATTGACTATGGACTATTGACTACTTTGGGATAAAGTATTGTGTGTGCCAACTTTGATCGCCACCTGATGGAGACTGCAATGAGTAAGGCTGTAATCACCATAACTGATGCTGAGTTTGAAACAGAAGTATTAAAAGCTGAACAGTCTGTATTAGTTTACTTTTGGGCTTCCTGGTGTGGGCCTTGTCAATTGATGTCGCCCCTGATTAACTCAGCTGCTACCAAATATAGCGATCGCCTCAAAGTCGTTAAAATGGAAATTGACCCCAACCCACTCACTGTTAAGCAGTACCAAGTGGAAGGTGTACCGGCCCTCAGACTATTTCTTGGGCAGGAAGTTTTGATATCGACCGAGGGAGTCATCGGCAAAGATAAATTACTCGAACTCTTAGATAAGCACTTAAATAGTAATTAATCAATAGTTCATAGTCCATAGCAAATGACTAATGACCCTCACGGGTGAGGCTCGTGCCGACGCTAACGCCATTCACTCATGGAGGAAACCCCCTTATCTACGAGACGTTGCGCTCTCGCATAGCGTCTTGTAGAGAAGGCGCTAGCCTCTCACGAATGGGAGAAGACCGCACTGGCTCAACTCTTGACTAATGACTAATGATTAATGATTAACATGCAATTTGCAAAGCGTTTACAACCCCTGCAATCTAATGTATTTGCTGATATGGACAGAGCCAAGGCGATCGCTTTGGCAGCTGGACGAGAGGTAATTGATTTGTCGTTGGGGTCTTCTGATTTACCAGCCGAAGCACATGTCATCGAGGCGATCGCCCAGTCTCTCCACGATCGCAGTACCCACGGCTATCTGTTGTTTAACGGAACTCTTGGGTTTCGCGAAGCCGCAGCCAACTGGTACGAACAAAAATTTGGCATCAAAGTCGATCCTCAAACTGAGGTACTACCTCTAATTGGTTCTCAAGAAGGGACAGCCCATTTACCCCTAGCAATACTCAATCCAGGAGATTTCGCGCTGTTGCTCGATCCAGGTTATCCCTCCCATGCGGGGGGAGTCTACCTAGCTAGTGGTCAAATCTACCCAATGCCACTACGGGCCGAAAGCGATTTTTTACCTGTGTTTGCTGATATTCCCGCCCCAGTCTTGGCCCAGTCGCGGATGATGGTATTAAGTTATCCTCATAATCCCACTGCTGCGATCGCTCCAATATCATTCTTCCTTGAAGCTGTCGCCTTCTGTCAGCAACACAATCTCGTCCTGGTTCACGATTTCCCCTACGTAGATTTAGTATTTGAGGACATTGGGGACTCTTTACTAGGGACTGGGGACTGGGTAATCAATTCATCCCTTTCCCCAATCCCCAATACCCAGTCCCTAGTCCCTTCAATTCTGCAAGCTGATCCAGAGAAAAGCGTCTCGATTGAATTTTTCACTCTTTCCAAGTCCTACAATATGGGCGGCTTCCGCATTGGCTATGCTATTGGTAATGCCGAGTTAATTAACGCCTTACGGCAGGTAAAAGCCGCCGTTGATTTTAATCAGTATCGGGGGATTTTGAATGGTGCGATCGCTGCCCTAACTGGCCCTCAAGTTGGGGTAAAATCTGCTGTTGCTACCTTCCAGCAGCGCCGTGATGCTTTCATCACTGCTTTACACCGCATTGGCTGGAATGTTCCTACTCCCCAGGCCACAATGTACATCTGGGCAAAATTGCCCTCACCTTGGAGTCAAAACTCCATAGAATTTTGTACCCAGCTAGTCAAACAAACTGGTGTAGCAGCTTCTCCAGGTGCGGGCTTTGGTAAATCAGGAGAAGGATATGTCCGCTTTGCCTTAGTGCATGAGCCACTTTTGTTAGAAACTGCTGTGGAAAGAATTGCCCAGTTCCTTCATTGAATTTCTTCTCAAACTAAACCCTAAGGATTTTTTGTGCCAAAGTCTATAAATGGAACACGCGCACTAGTTGTAGTGATGCACATTTTTGCGTGCCTAGCAATGACCGTATTATACTGAATTTAAAATTCTTGAATTATTTTTTAGAACGCGCACAGTACTCGCGGTATCAGTGTAATTGGGGATAAAATTAATGATTTAGTCTTCTAGGTTATACTCCAATACGCTTGGGTTGAGGAACGAAACCCAACATTATCAAGGGTTTGTTGGGTAACGCTTAAGCTCAACCCAACCTACTATTCTTCTTAACCCAAGCGTATTGGGTTATACTGTTGCTAAAAATATTTGCATACATAGGTAGCAATGACAGCACAATTATTCAATATAGATCAGCCATTGCGGTCACACCAAGTTAGACGAATTTTGTTAGTCGAAGACCATTATCTCAATAGATTGTTACTGAGTGACTATCTAATTTACTCTGGGTACAATGTCGAAAGCTTATCAGAAGGCTCTGCTTTTTTCTCGACTATAGAGAAATTTCAGCCAGATTTAATGTTATTAGACTTGAAATTGCCGGATCTTGACGGTTATTCGCTCTTAAAACAAGTCCAGCAAAAACCTGATTTGTCAAAAATACCTATTATTGTGGTTTCAGCTTTTGCTTTTAAAGCCGATCAAGAACTAGCTATGAGTTTGGGCGCACGCCGCTATTTTGTCAAACCTCTAAAACTCAAGGATCTTATACTTACAATTGAAGAAGAGTTGACTTGCTGCCACAAATAAACTTTTCTACTGGGCGTGCCTTTATTCAGCTTTTTGGTCTGCAATGAACTCTTCAACTCGCTCACTAATATGTTGCACAGAACTGCCAATTTTTGAAATTTTATGTTGTAATTGCGCTAACAACAAAACTGCTGTTTGCAGATCATTGAGGGTTTCAGCCATAGCTTCCCGGTATTGGCCTTCAAACTCTTGCAGATTCATGGTTCAACTATTGCCTGAAATTATTGTAATGGCTATATTTCTAATGATATTCGTAAATTTAACTTAATAAATCCGTTAAATCGCTTAATATTATCAGTTCAAATAAAACCCAAAAATCTTGTTTAAGAATAAATTTTGTCTAATTTTTATATAAGCAATACTAAAATATAAATTTAGCCAGATGAATAAAAGCAAATAATTTTTAGAAAAAACAATTTTGTAATAACAAATAACTGTTGATTTTCAAATGCTAATTATAAATTCAAAAAGCCAAGTTTTTATTCTGACAACTCCAAAAAGACGCGAAATTGGACTGGGCAAAGCCTGGCTATGCTAACGTACCACTGCGCTAATAGCGTGTCTACAGGGTTTTGATCACAAACCAACTAATCAAATTTAACGACATGAACCACTATCAGTAGTGTTGTCTACCTTTAACAAGGGGATTTTGCCCCAAGTCTTGTTAATTGAGATAGTAGCTGGATTTACGCACTGTGCTAGGTCGGAAACTAAGGCAGCCTGCAAGAAGCAGCAGAAGCGCTTACATACTTCTCTATGTGCAGACTAAAAACCTAGCTACTTTACATTTACTTGATAAATACTTTCTTAAATCGGCACGAAAAAATAATTGTTCTTAAAATAGAGAAAGATTAGCTAATTTTGGTTGTGACAATATCTACTCAAATATTACCACTGGTTAAAGAGCCAGAACGACTGGAAAATCGTCTAGCCGAAATTCCACCGGAACCGGGGGTTTATTTCATGCGGGACAGTAGCGATCGCATTATATATATAGGTAAATCACGTAAGTTGCGATCGCGTGTCCGTTCCTATTTCCGGGATGGCTACAACAAGAGTGAACGCATCGCCACGATGGTGAAGTTGGTGACAGAAATTGAATTCATCGTCACTGATACTGAAGCCGAAGCTTTAGCGCTAGAAGCGAATTTGATCAAGCAGCACCAGCCATACTTTAATGTACTGCTCAAAGATGATAAAAAATATCCTTATCTCTGCATCACTTGGTCAGAAGATTATCCGCGAATTTTTATCACCCGTAAACGCCAATTCGGCAAAGAAAAGGATAAATTTTACGGGCCTTACACTGATGCTGGTTTATTGCGAGAAATTGTCCGCCTGTGCAAGCGCATCTTTCCACAGCGACAACGACCTCAACCACTTTTTAAAGACCGTCCTTGCTTAAATTATGATTTAGGGCGTTGTCCGGGTGTGTGTCAACAGATGATTTCACCAGAAGAATATCGCAAAATTGTGCAAAAAATAGCGATGGTCTTCCAAGGGCGAACTCAGGAACTGATTGATATTTTGACTCAACAAATGAACGCAGCAGCTGAGGCGCTGAACTTTGAGTCAGCAGCGCGAATTCGCGACCAAATTTCTGGGTTAAAGTCGCTGACAGCCAATCAAAAAGTTTCCTTACCAGATGATACAGTTTCGCGGGATGTGATCGCACTGGCAGCCAATGAAGAATACGCCTGCATTCAACTATTCCAGATTCGCGCTGGACAATTGGTAGGACGCTTGGCCTTTGTGGCGGATGCTCACGCAGAACCGGGAGCTATTTTACAACGAGCTTTAGAGGAACATTACCAAACTGCTGACTCAGTGGAAATACCTTTAGAAATTTTGGTACAGCATGATTTACCAGATAGCGAGATATTGGCGGATGTCTTAACTCAACGTAAAGGGAAAAAAGTCACAATCTTGACTCCTTTACGGCAAACTAAGGCAGAATTAATTGAGATGGTAGAGCGAAATGCCCAGTATGAATTGCAAAGAATGCAGAAATTAGGCGATCGCAACGACCAAGCAATGCAAGATTTAGCAGCCATTCTTGATTTACCAGATGTACCCCACCGCATCGAAGGTTATGACATTTCCCATATTCAAGGGTCAAATGCAGTAGCTTCACAAGTCGTGTTTATCGACGGTTTACCCGCCAAACAGCACTATCGCCACTACAAAATTAAAAATCCCACAGTGACGGCGGGACATTCAGATGATTTTGCTAGTCTTGCTGAAGTTATTGGGCGACGGTTCCGTAAGTATGGCGACGATCCCCAGTTGGCACGTTTGGGTAATCCAGATTGGCCTGATTTAATCATGATCGATGGCGGTAAAGGTCAATTATCATCAGTTGTCGCCGTTTTACAAGAGATGAATTTATTAGAAGACTTGCGAGTTGTTAGTCTGGCGAAGCAGCGAGAAGAGATTTTTTTACCGGGAGAATCTAAACCCTTAACAACTGATTCAGAACAATCAGGGGTGCAGTTGTTGCGGCGGTTGCGAGATGAAGCGCATCGGTTTGCAGTGACTTTTCATCGTCAGCAACGCAGTGATAAATTGAAGCGATCGCGTTTAGATGAAATTCCTGGCTTAGGACATCATCGACAAAAGCAGCTACTAGGGCATTTTCGCTCAGTTGATTATATTCGGCAAGCAGCACCCACACAACTTGCAGAGGTTCCAGGAATCGGCCCGCGTTTGGCTCAAGAAATTTACGATTATTTTCATCCTTCTTGATATGAGTGAAAAGCATCTGACATAAGTATTTGAAGTTTTGAATTCCAAGACAGCAGTATTACTCGGCATCTAGGCTGTAGCATAGATTCTCAAAGGTTGTCGAATTCTTCTGTGCTTCCCTAAAAAGCCAAAACATCAGGTAGATACCAAAATATTGCTGTTTTTCTTTTTCGTCATAAGTCACAAATTTTTCAGCCTGTTGATATCGTTCTAACGCTTGCCGAAAGTTCTTTTTTGTAACTTTCTCTCCTAATGCTTGAGATAGCAATTGCCATAACGCAGACCCTACATCCTTCTTTATATAATCGAGGCAGTAGCCGCGATCGTTGGCAAACTGTTCGTATGTTTGATTCTCAGAAGATGCTTTTAACAAATCACTTTGTAAATCAGTCAAGTGTCTGCCAGATGATTTCGATACCACTTTATCCGCGATAGTTAATAACTCTTGGATGTTCATACGTCAAACTAATTTGATGAATTTTATGTAGATGCTTAATTATCGGAAATTAAAGGATTTAAAACCCTTTATCCCAAAGGGAACCACTGCGTTGCGGTGAATCCAGCGCTGTAGGCGGGTTTCCCGCCGTAGGCGACTGGTGAACCCAAAGGGGGGTTCTTACGACAGTTCCTTCTCCTCTCAAAGACGCTGTGCGAACAAGTCGGACATTGCCTCCCGTTGTAGCAAGTAACGTGAGAAGCTGCGACAAGGCACACAGTAATTTTGAATTGTTAATAGTTGATATAGCAATCTGATTTGATTTATCAACTTACTCGTGAAGACAGGGAACACGAGAGAAGAGAGGTGGAGGAGTAGGACGTTTTTTCAAAAGCCAAATAGGAGTCACGTCGCTTCTTTACAAGACCCTTCAGCAAGCTTCTGCGCGTAGCTTGCTTCTTTGTATGAGTACGCTCCTCAAAATTCAAAATTAATAATCCCCATACTTCGGCTCCTTTCGACTTCGCTCAAGGCAAGTCGCTCAGTAACCATAAATAAATTTAGTTGCTCTGTATCATGAGTCTTTTTCTGTCATATAAAATTTATTAACTTGAGATGATTTGAAATATTTTTAATCTAAGTATTTATCATCATACAAGGTATTAACTAATTTTGGAGTAAGTTTCTTTTAACTTTAACAAATTCGCTTTGATTGAATAAGTTTTCAAAGATTTTATTTAAGCTTTATTTTATCTTTAATTTTTTATTATCATTTCTTTAAAATTTTTACTTACTATCTTTTTATTTAGAGCTAATTTTATATTTACTTTATCAATATTAACTTTTACCATTTTCCCACTTAACCCCACAAAAACCCCCTCGCGTTTTTTTGGTATCGTTGAGAATATTAATTCATGATGAATAACGAACAGCACAAGTTCAGAAACCTCAACAGTTTCAAGAGGAAATAAAGTGGCAGATACTACTTGTATTAATGAGGTAAAACACCCAATTAGTAAACCAAGTAGGTCAGCGTAAAAATTTGTTGTTGGGATAAGGCAGGAAGTAAGAGGTAGGAGGTAGGAGGCAAGAAGAAAGACAATTTTTATTGAATTTATCTTTCTTAGTTTGGTTTGATTCTGCCAAGTTACTTAATCCATGACTCTTAACACCCTTACTTTGCAATATCTAAAAAACTTCAAATGTTTAAAAAAGCTCTACGACTATTTACTAACCATTCCTTATTATGTCTACTCGGAGTAGTTAGCATAAATCTCGAAGCCCAAGCACAGTCTGTCACTAACTCTGTTAATTCTCAATCTCAGCCTAATCAAGAGCAGACTCTTGATAATCAACAACGGAACTCTGCTGCAATTAATCAAACAGGAGTTTACAACCTTGGTGAATCGGCCACTTATAAGATTCAAGGAGTAGCTGGAATAAACGTTGTGTGTCCACGGCCATCTTTAATATTAGGAACTTCTTTGAGTTCCTATGATGGGATTAGTTTATCTAACAATGCCTCTTATGCTATGAATGCTTCTATAGTTTTCCCTTTGGGTGGAAGCTTAGGGAGTACTTGTAAACAAATGGCTGAAACTATTTCTCGTAAGACTCAATATGATGTAGAGATTATCAATGCTCGTGCCTGTGCTGAATTAATCAGTGCTGGTATCCAACTAAGCCCCGACAGCTTTCCTACTATTTCTGCTGTCTGTAAAGGGGTTGCTATAAACAGAACTAATACAAATGAACCTAACAAACTTCCCAGGTTCCAGTCTCAAGAATTACCTAAAAATGAGACTGAAAAAGACAACTAATTCACAACGAGGATAAACTCATGAAAAAAGTTCTTGGTTTGGCTATTCTTGCTACCTTCTTGGCTACCCCTGCTTTTGCTGGTGAAACATTTGTGGGTGACGAAAATTCCTGGAGTAACAGCGTAACAAAGACCGATTTAACACTTGATTCTAAAACTTTTTCTCAACGTAACGAAAAATATGGTTCTTGGGCTGAAAAGGATTACGTCGATGGTGCTATTAATATCAGCACACCTGCTAGTGGTACAGACATTTCCTTTGATAAATTTACCAATAATACAGCAGGTAGTGAGCTATATGGTAAATATAGTGAAACTAATTGGACTAAGCTTGGTGGTACTATTAATACCACAACTCACTCATATACTGATGCTCACGAAACCAGCGCAGGTGTTCGTTAATTTTTAATAGTGCTTGATGCAATTTAAAAAGATTCTAGGGTGATTAATCCACCCTAGTACTTCTTTTCGTTACTTTGTCAAGATTAGTTTTTCTGACAAAGCTAACTAATTTATAATGAGGACAAAGTAATGAAAAAAGTTCTCGGTTTAGCTATTATTGCTACTTTGTTTGCTAGCCCTGCTAAAGCAGGTGAGACTTTTGTTTTGAACCAGTGGACAATTCAGCAAAGTAGAACAAAGACTAATTTAAATATCGATAATGTAACCAATTCAACTCGCACCCAAGATTATAATTCTTCGTCTAATAATATTTCCATTGATGGCAAGGTTGAAACCGAGTACAACAATGGTAAAATCGGAAAAGTTTTTAAAGATTTTATTGTTCAGAAAGCTGGTGCTGAACTAAATGGTAGTTTTTATGAAGAGACTACAGCTAGAGTCTGGGGTACAATCAATACTATTACGAATTCATATAGCAGCACCCACGAAAGCAGCGCTGGGATTCGTTAGTTATTACTCTACTTGATACTATGGGAGAAAATTGTAGGGTGGTTATTCCACTCTTTTTTTTATGAAATATTCAATATTATTAACTGTCACTTTATTGGCATGGATTGCGTTTATCTATTCCCCTAGAGTTTTTTATATTACTCAGATGCCTACCTTCTTTATCAACTCTATGTTAAAAGTATTTAATCAAAATACTAATAAGACTATACAGATTCAACAGATAAATTTCTCATCTGAAATCAGGGAAAATTTATATAATTCTATATCTACAGGCATGTCTTATGATGAAGTTCGTTCCATTCTAGGCTGGGATGGTATCTTGATTTATGAAAACAATATCGATTCTGCTGATGGACAAATACATGAAAAGATTTATCAGTGGAACAATCAAGATGTTTATTTGACTGATTACGAATCTCAAAGAGGAGATATCAATCCATACTGGAGTGTCACACTTATATTTCAAAACAATATCCTCATCAATAAAGCATCCTTTAACCTACAAACTTAGAGGGGCGATCGCAAATCCCAACTGTATAAACATTTAGCGATCGCTGATTGATAGTACTTAGTAACGGTTCACCATACTTATAAACACTATAGCAATCCGATTTGATTCCTGAATTACTCGTAGAGACTGGGGACTCAATACTTGGGACTGGGAAGAAGGAATAAAGGTGTACTGAGTTTTTTTCACGCAATCAAATATGAGTCCTATACATTGCTAACCCGTTGCTAAAAATATTCTTGTACAGTCAAAACCTGATCGACAATTTCATCCCTAGTAATCCTGGAAGAACCTCTTCCCCAACCCTACAAGAGTTGGGCGGTTAGGTTTTGATTACTAACCAACCAATGGCGCAGAAATCACACGCCAAGAGAATTTTGAGCGGATCTTCAAGTTCTGCTGCGAGCGAAAAAAGCCGTTGCTTTAGAAGTTTACTAGTTTTAATACTGGGGTTTAGACTAAAAGCGATATAAGAGAACGCAAATCAAATGGAATTAGAGATTAAAAATATTATCTTGTCAGCCTCAAAGCATCGGCGATCTTTAACAATTATATAGTATGTATGCCCCAAGTAAATAATACAATAATGATAATTATTATCTCTGAGCTGAGACTAAATGGGGAATAATCAAGAAAGGGGTGTCTGATTGAATACAGTCTCCATGAAGGCAGAAAGTGAGAAAAGAACTACCATTACTCACCTGCCAACATGATTTATGCCAGACTTGAAGAGTTTCGTCAAGTAGCCAGGACTTACGCAACTGTCACAAGCGATCGCCACTAAAAATTAGACCAACGACATAGGAACGGTGGGACGTTTAAGTTGTTGAATCAGGTAGTTTGACAGTAATCCATGCTTGAGTTGGTAAGCAGTTAGACCTATTTTATAAGCTTGATCTTTAAGTCTTAACCAAACAAGTATGACATAACCAATGTGATTTCTCTGGATACGAGCTTTACGACTTGTGGGGATGGGACTAGGGTAAGTTCAAAAACGTAAATTCCTCAAATAAATTCAGTAGACTGAAAAGTTTGCTCACCACGAGTCAATAAACCGATGTGGTTGGCATTTGTAGGTGAAGAAATGCCACCTCTATCTGAGGTTTGGAAACTTTACATGCGACGTTTTGCGGTTGACCATTGGTATCGGTTTATTAAACAACGCTTGCATTGGACGCTCCCTAAACTGTCAACTCCCCAACAATGTGACCGATGCGAACTTAATGCCACTGATGACTTGGGAGTTATGGCTGGCTCGTGATATCGTCAATTGCCTTTCCCCTCCCTTCGCAGAAACAGATCACTAAACTTACCCCTGGACGGGTTGCACAAGCCATACCTGGGATTTTGGTCAGGGTTTCTACTCCATCCATTCCGCCAAAACCACGCGGTAAATCTCCTGGCTAGAAACCAGGACAGCCCCGGCAACGTAGAATTCGCTATCCCATCGTCAAAAAGCGTACTTCCTCTTCACGTAAAGCCGAGCCGAAACCTGCTTGATTTGTCTTTTTTCTAATTTTTTACTTTGCTTTTTTCAACTCAGTTTCCCTGAGTCATTTTGTGCTTCTTAGTCTAAAGTCCAGTTAATAAAATTAGCTCACCACAATTTAATCTCATAAATCTTGCCAGCAAATATTAACTAAATCTTAACATAGATATTTTGTGACTAAATATACAGTATTTTTTCTTGTTTAATTTTTGAATACAAGAACGGCTTTTTCTCTATTTGTCTGAAATGACTATAAATAAGTCTATCTCAAGGCATTCAACATAGGGATCAGTAAATCTCTAAGCAGTATTTAATTAAAAAGCAATTTATGTATCTAAAGTAGGAGGGTAAAATCGCCTAAATGTTAGGATAATATACAAAGATATGAAAAAGTTTTCAAATCTGAAATTTTGTTTAAAATAATCAGCCAATATTAAGACAGTTTGTTAAGTTGGCTCAAATCAAAATTTTTGCTAGTTTCACTGGCAGTTTTCTCAAATAAAAAATAGTTACAACCAGGGGTTTTAAAATGCAGACAGTACAAAAAATTTACTGCCCAAATTGCGGCTGCCAAGCTGAACGCTATTACATTTATGATAGTCAATTAACTCGAACACAGTGCTCTAGTTGTGACTATTTGATGATTAGCTGCACTCGCACTGGCAAAGTGATTGAGGCTTACGCCCCAGGTATTTATGCACAGCGCTAGGAATTAAAAATTAAAAATTAGAGAATATTTTCTCTAATTTCTAATAATAAAATTACTTGCCAACAATTTTGAACATTTTACAGGTTGTTCTTCTCTTGTCGGAGTTGTTGCGGTCGTATCTGTTGTTGTAATCTAAATTGTTGCTGTTGTCTAATTTGTTGATCTTGTCTGAGTTGTTGCTGTTGTATTCTTAGTTGTTGTTGTCGTGTAAAGTCTTGCCGTTGTTGTGTAAATTGTTGCTGTTGTAGTCTCAGTTGTTGCTGGCGTATCAGTTCTTGCCGTTGTTGTGTAAATTGTTGCTGTTGTAGTCTCAGTTGTTGTTGTAGCTGTGGTTGCTGAAACTGTTGCCGAAGCAATGTTTCATTAAATTGCTCTTGTGTTCGCTGAGTTTGCTCCTCTTGTTGTTGTCTCATTCTTTCTTGAAAAGACTCAGGTTGCTGAGGATTCGTCTGAATTATTTGTGCATAGGCAGGAGAATTAATCGACAAAGCTTTTGCAAGCACAATCAATAGTAGCCATGCTTTAACCATTAATAAGCGATTCAACATGCAGTTATTTCCCCAATTGTTATAGGTTGGGTTGAGCGATCGCTAAACCCTTAAAATGTCAACATTATTTATAATTGCTATAGGTACAGAACCCCACCCCAACTGCCTCCCTGCTCTTCGAAAAGAGGCTATGATGTACCTCATTTGATTAGGAAAAGCTATAAATGCAGGGGCAAGAAAAAGCTAACTAAAGCTAATGCTTTATTCACCGTTAAGGCTTGCGCGATGCCTCTGGTGGGTTACACTAACACACTTGTATTCTTTAGCCCATAACGTTCTCTAAATATTCAGGGCATTATCTTGATTTTGCATAAAAATATCGTTTTTTAGATATTCATCTTAATTAAATTATACATTCACATTTTTTAGATGGGTTGCTGGATTTCCGTAATCCATGTATCTCCGGCGAGTAGGTTTAAAAAGAGATTTAAGGCGGTTTTTACACCATAGATAAACAGAGATAATTCTCAGGATACATCTGGGTTTATCTGTGGTTACATGTTTATTTCTAAAATTGACTGCAAGAGCTTTAATTTTTACTTGCTCTGAGTTGTCCACAAGCAGCATCAGCTTCTAAACCACGGGAATAACGCACACTAACAGCAGTATTTTGTTGCTTAAGGACGTTGACAAATGCTTGAATGCGATCACGGTTTGGGCGTTTGTAATCTACTTCTTGGATAGGATTATAAGGAATCAAATTCACATGACTTTGGAATCCTCGCAGACGGTTTGACAGTTCCAATGCATGTTCTGGTAAATCGTTGACACCAGCCAGGAGAACATATTCAAAAGTAACGCGGCGTCCAGTGATTTCCACATATTCCCGACATTCAGTCAGCAAATCTTCTAGAGGATAGGCGCGGGCGCTGGGGATGAGTTTTTCCCGCAGTGCTTGGTTGGGTGCGTGGAGACTAACAGCGAGGGTGATTTGCAAATTGTTTTGCGCGAACTGACGGATGCGATCGCGAATACCAACTGTAGAAACTGTAAGCGATCGCTGCCCAATACCGACATCTTGATTCAGGGATTTCAGCGCTGCTAGGACATTCTCAGTATTTAACAACGGTTCACCCAGCCCCATAAATACGACATTGCTAACCCGTTGCTGAAAATCTTCTTGCACAGTTAACACCTGATCGACAATTTCGTGCCGTCCTAGGTTGCGCTTATAGCCTCCTTTACCAGTAGCGCAGAAATCACACGCCATTGGGCAACCCACCTGAGTAGAGACGCAAACTGTCAAACGGGATTTTGGCCCATCTCCGGCTTCTGCAAAGGTGGGAATGCCAACAGTTTCAATAATTTGATCGTCTGCTAATCGTAAAAGATATTTAACTGTGCCATCGGGAGCCACAGAGCGGTAGTGTAAAGTTGAGCGCCCAATCGGGATTTCTGCTACTTCTTTCCGCCATTGCTTGGAGAAGACAGAAATATCAGCTAGCGATCGCACTCCCTTGTCATAGATCCATTCATGCAGCTGCTTTGCTCTGTAAGCAGGTTGTCCTTGCTGCTGCACCCAAGTGGTTAACTCCGCAACAGAAGCACCAAGAAGGGGAGGGATTAATTCTGATTTTACTGGGTTGTGTAACTCAACCTGAGATACAAGAGGCGTAGCAGACATAAAAAATCAAGAGTTGATGTAGGATCTCTATCCTACACCTGCCAGATCGAGTTAGTCTTGACCAAAGAAGATGGGAAATTAACCAAAGGTTGTGCCGTTCCAGCCCCACATTGCACCCTTAGCGTCTGCAAACTCTATATAAATTCGATTTTTCGGCACACCTAGAGTTTGGTTAATCTGCTGGCAAAAGTCCTGACTCATTGCTGCGGTTTGATCTGGCTTCATCGTGCCAACGCTCTTAATTTCAATATAACAAACCGGGTCTGTATTCCCTGCAAAAGTCATGGGAATTCCTGGCTCAAAAGCAGTCATTACATAGGATTCTGGTTTTCCCAAATGTTTCGCTAACTTGGCTGATAGGTTTAAAAGCATTGACTCAACTTCAGCTTTTTGAGGAGCAGATGCAGAAGTTTGCACTTTAATCAATGGCATAGTACTGAATTGGAATTTTAGATTTTATTACACAGTTAAGTTTATCAAAACGCAGAGGTACAGAATACAAAGATTAGATTGACACATCAATGACATATAAAGTTCATATCAGGTTTATAGCTATGTAATATGCTACTCCTGCTAGTTACTAGGTTGTTAGAAATTTATAATAACCTAGCAACCTCGTGTTTTATTTTTCTGGATTGTTCCCGAATAACAGGGCTACTATTAATGAATTCAAGTCTTATTTTGTCCAATATTTTGAATCCGCCAGTGCTATTTTTCTTTTTAGGAATGCTGGCTATTCTTCTCAAATCAGACTTAGAGATTCCTCAACCCTTACCAAAGTTATTTTCTCTTTACCTATTACTTGCTATTGGCTTTAAAGGAGGCTACGAGCTTACTGAAAGTGGAATTAATACAGAAATAGCACTTACACTTTTGGCTGCTATATTTATGGCTTGTGCTGTACCTATCTACTCATTTTTTATATTAAAACTCAAACTTGATACTTATAATGCTGCTGCAATCTCAGCAACTTATGGTTCTATCAGTGCAGTCACCTTTATTACTGCCCAATCTTTTTTAAAAACTCTAAATATTTCTTCTGGTGGACACATGGTAGCTGCTTTAGCATTGATGGAATCACCAGCAATTATTGTTGGAATTTTACTTGTGAGATTATTCACTAAAACCTCAGAAAATGGAAAAGAGGAATTTTCTTGGGGTGAAGTACTACGGGAAGCTTTTTTAAATGGTTCTGTTTTTCTTTTAATTGGTAGTGTTATGGTCGGCATTCTTACAGGTAAACAGGGATGGGATAAGTTACATCCATTTACGCAAGATATATTTTATGGAGTCTTAGCATTCTTTCTACTAGATATGGGTCTAATAGCTGCCACAAGAATTAAAGACTTGAAGCGTACAGGTTCTTTTTTAATTGCATTTTCTGTATTTATGCCTGTAGCTAATGCAATTTTCGGTATAATTATAGCCAAGATGATAGGTATTTCTCAGGGAAATGCTTTACTCTTTGCTGTTCTTTGTGCTAGTGCTTCTTATATAGCAGTTCCAGCAGCGATGAGAATGGTTGTTCCGGAAGCTAATCCAAGCTTATACATATCTATGGCATTAGCATTAACTTTCCCTTTCAATATTATTATTGGAATTCCCTTATATTTGAATATCATTAAAATTGTAGGGATTTAATTAAGTGGAAATTGTTAAAAAAGTAGAAATAATTACGAACTCTTTGGAACTACAAAAAGTTTTTAAAATTCTAGATAAAGTTGGTGTTTCAGGATATACGGTTATTCAAAATGTAATTGGCAAAGGTCATAGGGGTAGAGCTACTGATGATTTAGAAACTCACGCCTTTACTAATGGGTATGTTATGAGTATTTGCACAGCAGAAGAAGAGTCTAAATTAGTAGAGGCAGTTCAACCCATTTTGAAAAAATTTGGCGGTGTATGTATTGTTTCTGATGCTAAGTGGACTAGACACTAAACAAGCTTTACTTGCAACAACCTTAGACACCATACACTGAACAGTTGAGAGAGGTGGCACTTTGATGTGACTTCTCGAAACTCTCAACACTTGCAAAATTTCTCTAACTGCCGCTTTTTATTGCAGCAATAGCACTCGCTCCAAGACTTATAGCGATCCCCATGCCCATCTCCAATCTTCAGTCATGAGATCAGCGAAATAGATGACTATGTTCGGGATGATATAAACGCGATCGCCCTTTATTTGCCGAGAGTGCTGGACTGATTATATAAAGTGTAGTGCGAATTAGTTTTTCTTTATGAGTGCAGTCTGCCATTTCGTTAAGGGGGACAACCTTGATTTTTTCATCGGGCCATCCGATGCGAAAGCAAATTGCAATGGGGGTTTCGGCTGGATAGTGTTCGAGTAGTTTGGCTTGGGCATTTTCGACGTGACGCGCACTTAGATATAAGCAGAGGCTAGCCTGATGTGCCGCCAGAGAGGCTAATTCTTCAGTGGCGGGGACTTCTGTACGTCCACTGATCCGCGTCAAAATGATGGTTTGGACTAAACCGGGGACAGTCAGTTCTACTTTGAGTTTGGCAGCTGCGGCTTGAAAGGCGCTGATACCTGGGATGATTTCAAAAGGAATATTTGCCTCAGCGAGGAGGTGCATTTGCTCGTGGATGGCGCTGTAGAGACTAGGATCGCCAGAATGGAGACGGACTAGAGATTTATGTTGCGATCGCACCCGATCTATCATAATCGGCAAAATCTCTTCTAAAGTCTGATTCGCAGTTCTAATTATCTCCGCATCTTTTCGGCAAAGTTCTAAAATCTGTTCGGGTACTAAAGAATCAGCAAATAAAATCACATCAGCAACAGCCAGTAGTTTCTGCGCCTTCACCGTCAATAAATCAGGATCTCCAGGGCCTGCTCCCACAATATACACAGATGGTTCTATAGCATATAGTGTTTTTTCATAACTCAGGTTTTCTGTATATTCACTTTTAGAAGAACACACGGCAATCCCTCAAAAAACTTTTTTGATATTTTCTCAGTATCTTTCCGGATTTACCCTCTTTACTTTGTAGAGAGTAATGGTAGATGCACCCTGGTTAAGCCCTAGAAAATATTCTGGGGCATTTTTTATTTTTTGGGCATTGGGAATTGGGCATTAGTTATTCTTTCTCCCCTTGCTCGCCCTGCTCCCTCATCCCCTCATCTCTCCATCTCGCTTAGGAGTAGGAACTACATCGGGTAAAGGGCGTTTGAGTAAGTAAAGCCAAGCTAATCCAAGTAATCCAAATAAAATTCCTAGACTACTGACTACTTGCGCCATCCGTAACGGCCCCAGCATCAAGCTATCAGTGCGAAAACCTTCAATCCACAAGCGTCCTAAGCTGTACGCTGGCCAGTAAACTAGAAACAGCGTGCCTACCTTCAAACGTGGCTTACCGGACAAAGACCGGAAAAACAAAGTTATTAGTAGCGCAAACACCGTTAAATCCCACAGAGATTCGTAGAGGAAGGTGGGATGGAAGTAATCGAAGCTAGCATACTCTAGAGGACGATAATCTGGTAGAATATACAGCTTCCAGGGTAAATTTGTGGGATCGCCAAAAGCTTCAGAATTAAAGAAATTGCCCCAACGCCCGATCGCTTGCCCTAAAATCAGCGAAGGCGCTACTAAATCTGCTAGTTGCCAAAAAGAAACCTGCTTGATTTTGGCAAAGATTAACGCAGCCAAAACGCCACCAAGAATTGCTCCATGAATGGCAATACCTCCTTCCCAGATAGCAAAGATTTTTCCTGGAGTTGGGGCATATTTTGACCACTCAAAAAAAACGTAATATAGCCGTGCGCCAGGAATTGCCCCAATCAACAACCAAAAGAATAAATCGCCTAACAACTCAGGATTAACATTACGGCGCTTTGCCAAATCCTGGGAAAGGATGACGCCAATTAACACTGCTGTGGCAATCAATAAGCCATACCAACGGATACTGAGTGGCCCTAATTTCACCAGAATCGGTCCTGGAGAAGTAAATTGAAATGCCAAGGGCAAGGTGGAAAGATCCAGTGCCATGAAAAATTACCTAGAAAAGTTCGTTAACTACCCGCGCACTTTGCTAAGTACGGAGTTTATTTTGTATCAAACACTGGAACTGTATTTAAATTCTCCACAATCTCGTGGGAAGACAAATAGAAATCCAGCATCCATATTTAGGAGTTTATAGCGGTTTTGTTCAACCTCACCCCCAACCCCTCTCCAAAGCATCGGAGAGGGAAGCAAACGCTTCCCTCAAATGCGAGGTGAGGTTCTGACTATATTGCACCGAAGTGAGAACCGCTATAGTTCCTAACGCCTAGTTGAGCATAACTTGTACCAGCAAAACAATTGAGTTTAGCATCCTTACTCAGAGCGCAAGATGGTAAATTTGAGTAGGTTACATAAAAGAGCTTCGATATAATCACCTAAACAACTTTGATATATCTAAAATTGTGATTGCTATTTATCCTGGTAGCTTCGACCCCATCACTTTGGGACACCTTGACCTCATCGGGCGCGGTAGTCGGCTGTTTGAGCGGGTAATTGTCGCTGTACTGCGGAACCCCAACAAAATGCCACTTTTTAGTGTGCAACAACGGCTAGATCAGATCAGTCTTTCTACACAACATCTACCTAATATAGAAGTAGACAGCTTTGATGGTCTTACCGTCAATTATGCCCAAATGCGACAAGCACAAGTTTTGCTGCGAGGTTTACGGGCTGTGTCAGATTTTGAAGTGGAACTGCAAATGGCTCACACCAATAAAACTCTTTCTACCCAAATAGAAACAGTTTTTCTCGCAACCTCAAATGAGTATAGTTTTTTAAGTAGTAGTGTGGTAAAAGAGATTGCAAGGTTTGGTGGCTCTATCGATCATCTCGTTCCTCCACACATTGCCCTAGATATATACCAATGCTACAATCAGAACTCTCCAATGTTGAACCCAATCTCAACGGAAGCAATCCCCCCTCTCAAGAGTATCTCAGTGGAGAGGGAAGCATAGATATTCAGCAGGAACTCAACCGCCTAGAGGAAATGGTTCTCTCTAGTCTCAGGATTCCACTGACGGGACGCACTCTCATAGATGAAGAAAAGCTACTGGATCAGCTTGATTACATCCGGCTCGCTTTACCATCGCTTTTTCAAGAAGCAGCAGCTATCCTCGACCAAAAGGACGAAATTCTGCTGGAAGCGGAAGAGTATGGACAGCAGGTTGTTGAGGTCGCGCAAGCCAAAAGAGCGCAAATTTTAGCTGAAAGCGATATTATTCACCAGGCAGAACAGGAAGCTGAACAACTGCGGCGACAAGTGCAACAAGAGTGTGAGGCAATAATGCAACAAACCCTCGCCGAGATTGACCGTAAGCGGTATGCTTGTCAGCAAGAGTTAGACCAAATGCGACAAACTGCGATCGCTCAGGCTCAAGAAATTGAAGATGGTGCTGATGCTTATGCTGATGGCATCCTGGAAAATATTGAGCAGGATCTCAAGCAGATGTTGCGAATTATCACCAACGGACGGCAACAATTGCAAATTGATAACCTCACCCAGCGCAATTCACCTCCAGGTAAGAAAAAATAAATTGTAGTCCTAGCATTTACCAGTTTGGGCTGACGGGGTTGTAGAAAGATGGTTTGCTAAAGGCGCGACAGCTGATTGAGCTAGTTGCGAGTATCAGAATATAAAGGTTTTATCCAACCAGACCCAAAATTTCTCAGGTTGTACAGTCAAACTAGAAGAAGGTGGTCTACTCTGTTTGTGAGCCACGTCTGCTTGGCACTTTTGCAATGTTTTCTGCCAACAGAGGAATATTATGCTAACTAGGTTGAAAGTTTCTGGTTTTAAGAACCTCGCCGATGTTGATGTCCGTTTCGGGCCATTTACCTGTGTAGCCGGGGCTAATGGGGTCGGGAAATCTAACTTATTTGATGCTATTAGGTTTTTGAGTGCGATCGCTGATCGAACCCTAATTGATGCTGCGTTATCTGTGCGAGATGAAGAGGGACGAACAGCAGATGTGCGTAGTTTATTTCACCGAGTTGGTGATGAATATGCAGATAAAATGTTATTTGAGGCAGAAATGATAGTACCGGAGGAAGGCGTAGATGATTTAGGACAACAGGCAAAAGCTAGTATTACCTTTCTTCGTTACTCTCTCACTCTAGCTTACCGTTCAGATCATAGTTTACGGTCTTTAGGATCGCTAGAAATCATCAAAGAAGAGTTAGTTCACATTAACCTTGGTGATGCTAGAAAAAACTTATTGTTTCCTCACAGTGTTGGGTGGCGTAAATCCGCAGTTAAGGGAAAAAGAACTTCACCATTTATTTCAACTGAAGGGGATAAAGATAAAACAGTTATTAAGCTACATCAAGATGGTATTAAAGGGAAACCTCTGTCTCGATTAGCTGCCAATCTTCCTCGAACAGTACTTTCTGTTGCTAATGCTGCCGAGAGTCCAACAGCCTTGCTAGCGCGAAGAGAGATGCAGTCTTGGCGGCTACTTCAATTAGAACCTTCTGCACTACGCCAACCTGATGAATTTACAGCACCTACAAAATTAGACATGGATGGCTTGCACTTAGCTGCAACACTCTATCATCTCGCAAGGTTAAATAAAAATCATCCCACTAATGGACTTTCTAATAATGAGGTCGAAGCACGTGTTTACAGCCAGGTTGCTAATCGTTTAGCAGAATTAATTGATGATGTGGGTAAAGTAGAGATTGACAGAGATGAACGGCGGGAACTTCTGACTTTAATAGTGACTGCTAGAGATGGCACATCACATCCAGCTAGGGCTTTATCAGATGGAACCCTGAGATTTTTGGCTTTGGCAGTTTTGGAATTAGACTCACAAGCACAAGGTCTTTTGTGTTTAGAGGAACCGGAAAACGGCATTCATCCAGAGCGTATTCCCAAAATACTGAAATTACTTCAAGATATAGCTACTGATGTTGATGAAGCTATTGGTATAGATAACCCACTTCGCCAAGTTATCATTAACACTCATTCTCCTTCTGTAGTAATGCAAGTACCTGATGATAGCTTATTAGTTGCTGAATTAAAGGAAACAGTACGTTCAGGGAAACGGTTTAAGCGCGTATCTTTTGGTTGTCTTCCTGACACTTGGCGAGAAAAAGAACTAGAAGCAGTCAATATTGTCCCTAAAGGCAAACTTCTTGCTTATCTGAATCCAGTAGTAATTGACAAATCAGAGCCTGATAGCAATGGAGAGGTAAAAAGCTATCAGCAATCCAAAGTAACACAAATTAAGAAACGCCGAGTTGTAGATAGAAATGACCTTCAACCATTAATTCCTGGTTTTCCTGCTGAACTGGTATAAAAGAACTTTACTACACCTTCTTGTCAGATGGCAGTTCAGACAAAGCATTGATGCCTGTTCTTACCTGGTTATTACAGGTGAATCAAGTTGAGTGTGCTATTCAGTCACAATGGGCGGATTTGCGACGCTTACGTGAACCACCGAAAACCCTATCACTACGCATTATTAAAAGCCTAGAACTATATCCTTGCAATCTTTTGTTTGTTCACCGAGATTCAGAACGAGAATCACGTGAAAAACGTGTGATAGAAATTCAAGAAGCTTTAAAAGAAGCTGTTCAAGCAAGTGTTAAAGTACCACCTGCTGTTTGTGTTATTCCAGTCCGTATGCAAGAGGCGTGGCTTTTGTTTGACGAAGTAGCATTACGGAAAGCAGCAGGAAATCCTTATGGGTATCAGTCATTAGAATTGCCAGACATTCATAAACTTGAACAACTACCTGATCCTAAAGATATTCTTCATGAGCTTCTATGTAAAGCTAGCGGATTAACAGGTCGGCGGCTCAAGCAATTTTCATCGGATAAGGTTAACGGATGTATTCATAGATTAGCAGAACTCATCAATGATTTTTCACCACTACGGGCTTTGTCTGCTTTTCAAGCACTTGAGACTGAAATTAAAGAAGTTATACAAATACAAGGTTGGTGTTTTGAGTCAGAAGATAATTAGCTACAACAATTTATATCTAATTAAGCTAATTATCCAAAATTAGTCCATAATATTATTAGGTATAAATCTTAAAATAATTTAATACAAAAGTGCAAATAAACAAAGAATTTATTTGCATCTTTGTGCGATAGATTTACAATGTGTAAGTGAAATCTTCCACCAACATACCGGGAACTAAACTACCTCCAAGTTGGCGACTTTCGTATGTTCCGACTTCGGGAATGAATTCTTGAAAATTGGTCAAATCTACTAAATTTTCTCCCCAGAAGCGATAGAGACTTTCATCAAAACGTAAGTTTTCAATGGGGGCGATAATTTCTCCGTTTTCTACCCAAAAACAAGCATAACGGGTCATACCTGTGATTCTACCAGTGTGGCGATCGCTCCAATTCAAGTAATGCAAATTAGATACATATAATCCGGTATCTAAACTCGGAAGAATCTGCTCAAATACTAAATTTCCAGTAGTCACTTCTGGCGCACGTAAAGTCTCTGAACCATTAGCACCATTGGCAATTTTTTGATATTCCTTAGCAGTCCGAGAATTCACCAACGTATTTACTAAATGTCCTTTTTCTATTACAGGTAACTCCGGTGCTGCTATTTCTCCTAATTCATTAAATCGCGGCACTAATCCTCTCTGAAAGTTTTCTTTCAAACTAAATCTTGGGGAAAGTTGTTTTTCTTGACGCGATAAAGCAGCTAAAGCGCTGTTTCCTTGTTGGATATCAGCTTCGCTGACTGCTCCCCAAGAAAGCATTGCTAATAAATCTGCAACAGCAGCAGGTGCAAAATAAGTTTTGTATTGTCCCCGTGGTAATTCTTTAGCTGGACGAGAAAGTAATTCAAGTTGCTTTTTGGCTTCGCTAATTTTAGCTATATATGCAGATATATCCCAATTACTCCCAGCAAATGTACCCTTAACTGCTTGTCCAGAGGTGGAAAATAAAGAATAATCTAATGTAAAAGAATCAGTAGCAAACCAGTGTTTTTTACCGTTGGAATCACCATAAGCTTTAATTACTATTCCCCCTGCATATATCCCTGTAAAATCAAATTCAGCAACTAGTTTTAGCACAGTTGGTACTACTGCTTCATTTGCCAATAAATTCCCAGAATGTATTTCTCGACTGGTATTATTTCCTGATGGCAAAACTAGATATGGATCGATGGGTAGTAGAATAAGTTCGTCACGTAGTTCCTGCAAAGCAGTATATGCTAACTGCCAATCTACCTCCCAATTTCCAGTAAAGGGAAACTGCCGAATACTGCTGCGTTCATCTGCCATCAAAGTCAGTTCGATCCAACCATCACCAACACAACCAGTTTGTCGCACTTTTGCATGATTGAAACGAGTAAATTGACTTCTTTCACTGCTGAGTTTTACAGTGAATTGTTCACTCTCGGCTTTTTTAATCAGCAGAGTTTCAATCAGTTGATTAAAGCTGACTTCTAACGCAGATAATTCCTCAATTTTCATGGATATTAAATATTAATAGGGAGTGGGGACTGGGGAGTGGGGAGT